>NZ_MAYF01000327.1 GCF_001684955.1 Chryseobacterium contaminans
CTTGTGGGTTTTAGGCTTGTAAGTGTTAGATTTTAAACATGAATCCCTGTGAAGTCTTTTTATTGTATTTTTTTTCGTCAAAGCGGTAAAGAAAAGAGCCTTTTCTGGATGAGGTCATGTCCTTTTCATTGGTGTTTACAAGAATGTCCATGCTGTTGATCTTGCTGGTAAAATTTCGTTTATCGAATTTTTCATCAAAAATGGCTTCATAAAGATTCTGAAGATCCTTCATCGTGAATTTCTCAGGAAGAAGTTCAAATCCTATAGGCCCTGTGGAAGCTCTTCTTCTCAGCCTGGCCACCGCATCCTTTACCATATCATTATGATCGAAGATAAGGTCAGGTGCCTTCTTGAGCTCAACCCATTCTGCACTATACTGTTCATTAATCTGAATGTTTTTCTCAATATTGATCAGTGCATAATAGGAGATGGACATGATCCTGGCAGTTGGTTCACGCTTGATTTCCGTATAACATTTCAGCTGCTCAAGATAAATATTTTCAAGACCAGTCAATGTATATAAAACCCTGTTGGCTGCCTCGTCAGATGTTTCATGACTGTCAATAAACCCACCCATGAGTGACCATTCACCCATCTGTGGTTCAAAATTCCTTTTTACCAGAAGGATTTTAAGATTTTCGCCATCAAAACCGAAAATGATACAGTCAACGGCAACAAGGTGTTTGGGATATTGGGAGTAATCCTCAGTCATCTTTTATATTTTACTACAAAGGTAAAGCTTTTATGGATACGATTTTATATAAATGTGATTCATACACTTTTTAATATATATTATTTATTTCATTAAAATTATTCCAATGGGATATTTTGGGAGTCAAAACAGTCATCAAAAATGGAGAATATCATTGAAATTGGTTTAATTCTATATGAGTTGAATGTTAAAATTATGTTAAAATAATGATTAGTGTTTATAATCGATAATTAAAATAGCTTAACGTTAAAAATACGATAAGGTATTGTTGAAATCTTTGAGATTTTAATTAAAACACGTATTCAATTCATTTTCATAGGGAATTCTATGATTTTAAGGTCCTCTTTTTCTGTGGATTCATTATCTTATTTTTTATGATAAGGTAGGACATTTTTTGTTGTTTTTAGGGATTTATAGAAAGTTTTAAATGAAAAAATAAGTCAAATAGGCTCAGAAAATGTTTCGTATATTGAATCTTTCCATTATTTTAGAAATGTTGAATTAACATTTATAATGGCCCCGAAACTTTCTGCTTTTTTATTGTGTTTTGCTTCATTTGCCTCGGCTCAGGTGAAGGAAAAAATCCATTATTTTCCTTTGGAAACTGTCAGATTATCAGAGAGTGTTTTCAGCAAAGCGATGACGGCAGATCATAAGTACCTGATGGCCCTGGAACCGGATAGACTATTGGCTCCTTATCTTAAAGAAGCTGGATTAGAGCCAAAAGCAAATAATTACTCCAATTGGGAAAACACAGGGTTGGACGGGCATATAGGAGGACATTACATCTCCGCATTATCCCTGATGTATGCTTCTACAGGAGATGCTGCAATACAGCACAGAATTGATTATATGATCAGTGAGCTGGAACGCTGCCAGAAAGCCTCTCCGGACGGATACATTTCAGGAATTCCCGACGGAAAAAAAATCTGGAAAGAAATAAAACAGGGAAATATACGCGCTTCAGGCTTCGGTTTGAACGACCGCTGGGTACCTTTATATAATATTCACAAACTGTACTCAGGACTGCGTGATGCGTATTGGTATGCCAAAAATGAAAAAGCAAAAGCAATGCTCATCAGGCTTACAGATTGGATGATGAATGAAGTATCAGGCCTTTCTGATGAACAGATCCAGGATATGCTGCGCAGTGAACATGGAGGACTCAACGAAGTTTTTGCAGATGTTTACGATATCACTCATGACCGGAAATATCTGAAACTGGCTCACCGCTTTTCCCATCAGGCTATCCTTACACCGCTTTTATCAGGAGAAGATAAGCTTACAGGTCTTCATGCCAATACACAGATTCCAAAAGTAATCGGCTACAAACGTATTGCTGATCTTGAAAATAATACTTCCTGGAGTAATGCCGCTGATTTTTTCTGGCATAATGTTACCGAGAAAAGATCATCGGCTATTGGAGGAAACAGTGTTAGTGAGCATTTTAACCCTGTCAATGATTTCAGCAGCATGATAAAAAGTATTGAAGGTCCGGAAACCTGCAATACCTATAATATGCTGAAGCTGACCAAAGAGCTTTATGCAACGCAGCCTGAATCTTATTATATCGATTATTACGAAAAAGCACTATACAATCATATCCTTTCCACAGAAAATCATGATCAGGGAGGATTCGTGTACTTTACCCCTATGCGTCCCGGGCACTATCGTGTGTATTCACAACCACAGACCAGTTTTTGGTGCTGTGTAGGATCCGGAATGGAAAACCATGCCAAATATGGGGAAATGATTTACGCCCGGTCGGATAAGGATTTATATGTAAACCTGTTTATCCCTTCCACGCTGACATGGAAACAGCAAAAAATAGTGCTCCGTCAGGTCAATAACTTCCCGGAAATTCCTGAAACAACATTGATCTTTGATGCTGCTGGAAAGTCAGAATTTGATTTAAAACTGAGATGTCCGGAATGGACCACACCTTCAGAAGTACAAATTCTGATCAACGGAAAACAGGAAAAAGTACAGCATGGTTCTGACGGCTATTTTACCCTGACTAAAAAATGGAAAAAAGGTGATGTTGTGAAAATGATTCTACCGATGCATCTTTCTGCAGAACAGCTGCCTGACCATTCCAATTATTATGCATTTAAATACGGTCCTGTAGTGCTTGCCGCAACATACGGAACCGAAAACCAACAGGGACTTCTTGCGGACGATAGCAGAGGCGGCCATATTGCTCATGGTCCGCAGATTCCTTTAAACGAAATTCCTGTTATCCTTGGAAGCCCTTCCGAGGTGGTCAGCCATGTTAAGTCTTCCAACAATGGACCGCTCAATTTTTCCGTTACAGGGCTTTATCCGGCTGAAAAATTCGGAAAAGGCTTAAGTCTTGTGCCATTTTACAATATTCAGGCAGAAAGATATATTCTGTACTGGCCACAAGCTGACAAAAACGGGATAGAAAATATACTGAAGCAAAGAGCAAAAGAAGAAGCTGAAACCAGAAAGCTGGATATGATCACTGCAGATAAAATCCAGCTGGGTGAACAGCAGCCGGAATCAGATCATTTTATAGAAAGCAAATACTCCGGTACAGGATATATGGAAGACCGCCATTTCCGTGATGCCAAAGGCTGGTTCAGTTACCAGATGAAAAATAACGGAAAAAATGCTTCATACCTTTACCTGCTTTATTTTGATGCCAACAATAGCCGTACGCTGAATATTGAGATCAACGGAAAAAAAATCATGACTCAAAATCTGGAAGGAAAGTTCGGAGATTCACCTCAATATCTGGCCGTTCCGATACCGGATTCAGAAAAGAATAAAGAAACTCTTACGGTGAAATTTCTGGCAGAAGAAAAACTGATGACCGCTAAAGTCATTGAATTGCGGTTACTGACAGATAATTACGAAAAGAAATAAAGCTGAACCAATTTTAAAAACAGATTTTTTCCCATGAAAAACAGAATCCTATACGTATTATTTTTTCTTGCAGCCATTTGCAGTTTTCATGCAAAAGTAAGGCTGCCTGCTTTGGTTTCAGATGGAATGATTCTTCAGAGGAATCAGGACCTTAAGATCTGGGGATATGCAGATGCAGGAGAAAAAATTACGGTTAAATTTATCAATAAAGCGTATCATACAACAGCAGACCAAAATGGGAACTGGTCTCTTATGCTTCCAAAGCTTAATGCCGGCGGCCCATATACCATGACCATTAATGAGATCACTCTTAAAGATATTCTTATTGGTGATGTGTGGGTAGCTTCAGGACAATCCAATATGGAACTTCCGATGCGAAGGCTGACGCCTCTTTATGAAAATGAAATAAAAAATGCCAACAATCAGAATATAAGATTCTTCACGGTTCCACAGAAATATAATTTTAAAGCTCCTCAAAGTGATCTTGACGGCGGAAAGTGGGAAAGTACCAATCCTCAGACGATACTTGATTTTTCTGGGGTTGCTTATTTTTTCGCAAAAGAACTGAATGAAAAAAATAAAGTGCCTGTAGGAATCATTCATACCAGTCTGGGAGGCTCTCCGGTTCAGGCCTGGATGGATGAAAAATCACTGAAAAAATACCCGGAATACCTGGCTGAAGCAGAAAAATGGAAAAATGATGATCTGATACTATCTACAGAATCTCAGGAAAGATCATTAAGCAAAGCATGGTATGCTGAGCTGGATCAGAGTGATATTGGTTTCAATCAGCACTGGGAAAAAGATAACACCAATGATTCCGGATGGAAAACCATAATGCTGCCTGGATCATGGGAAGATCAGGAAGGTCCGTTTGACGGTTCGGTATGGTTCCGTAAAGAAATTATCCTGCCAAAAGGAGCAGACCAGAAAACAGCTTTTTTAAATCTGGGAAGGATAAAAGATGCTGATATTACTTACATCAATGGAATAAAGGTAGGCAATGTAACCTATGAATATCCGCCGAGATGGTATGACATTCCGAAAGGTGTTTTAAAAGAAGGAAAGAATATCATTACAGTAAGAGTCATCAATGGCAGCGGAAAAGGACAGTTTATAGCTGATAAACCGTATTATTTAGAAATTGACGGACAAAAAACAGACCTTAAAGGCGAGTGGAAATATAAAACAGGAGCAAAAATGGAGAAAATGGCTCCCGGACAAACATTTATCCGCTGGAAACCGATAGGGCTTTACAATGCAATGATCAATCCGCTGATCAATTATAAAATCAAAGGATTTATCTGGTACCAAGGCGAAAGTAATACAGGAAAACCAAAAGAATACAGAGATTTATTGTCAACAATGATTTCACTTTGGCGTTCAAAATGGAACAAGAATGATCTGCCGTTCTTCATTGTACAGCTGGCCAATTTTATGGAGAGAAAGGATGAGCCCATTGAAAGTAACTGGGCTGAACTGAGAGAACAGCAGAGACAGGTTTCCCTCAATGTTCCATATACAGGACTTGCAGTAGCCATTGATTCGGGAGAATGGAATGATATTCATCCGCTCAATAAAAAAACAGTGGGGGATAGGCTGGCTTTACAGGCGCTGAAAACCGAAGGCAAAAAAATCATAGCTGACGGACCCGTTTATCAGTCGATGAAAACAGAAGGAAATGCCATTATACTATCCTTTAAACCCGGAACAGATGATCTGGTACAGGGAGAACTGACAGGTTTTGCCATACAGCAGAAAGACGGCCGTTATCAATGGGCAAAAGCAGAAGCAAAAGGTAATAAAGTCATTGTCTGGAATGATCAGGTCACCAATCCTGTCAATGTACGTTATGATTGGGCAGACAACCCAGACGGTAATCTTAAAAACACAAGCGGGTTGCCTGCTTCACCTTTTACAACAGAAAAAAATTAATTTAACATAGAAAACCTTATCAAAATCAATGGATAATCAGCCACAAAAGATATCGGTAATAGAAAAAGTAGGGTATAGCCTGGGAGATCTGGCAGCCAACCTTGTTTTTCAGACCTTAGTAACTTACCTGACCTATTTTTACACAGATATTTACGGACTCAAGGCAGAAGATGCTTCTGTCATCACCCTTACCGTAGGTTTAATTGCCGGATTTGGCTTTAACCCGCTTATCGGAGCGCTGGCAGACCGTACAAGCTCACGATGGGGGAAATTCCGTCCATGGATTTTATTTACCGCTGTACCACTTGGTATTGCGGCCTTGTTAGCCTTTAGAACGCCTCACTTTTCCTATCAGGGTAAAATGATCTATGCTGCGGTAACCTATTCATTATTATTGTTATTATATGCATCCAATAACTTACCGTATGCTGCTCTGAGTGGCGTTATTACGGGAGATATGGGAGAAAGAAACAGTATTTCTTCGTACCGTTTTGTAGCAGTGATGTTTGCACAGTTCTTTGTACAGGTATTTATGCTTCCTATCATTTTATATGTAGGACATGGAGACAAAGCACAGGGGATCGAGACTGTTATGACATGGCTGGCTGTGATCGGATCTGTAATGTTACTGATTACCTTTTTTACCACCAAAGAAAGAATCATTCCCAAGCCGGAACAGAAATCAAGTCTGAAAGAGGATTTAAAAGATTTATTTCAAAACAGACCTTGGCTTATTATGCTTACCGTGACTGCATTTATATTCATCACGCTGGCCATGAAAGGGGGATCTTATGTATATTATTTTAACAACTATGTGGATGAGAATGCCCTGAAGAACTTTATTTCACCCATTACAGCATTTTTTAATTCTGCCGGGATGAATTTCTTCGGTGAAGACCCAAAGTCTGCAGGGTTCGGATTGTTTAATGCGGGAGGAATTGTGATGATGATCGTCGGCATTACCTTTTCTAAAAAGCTGGCAGACCGGTTTGGAAAACGGGACACTTTTATTGCATCATTATTCATTTCTACATTGTTTATCCTGTTCTTTATATTCTATCCTCCGAAAGCAGTGGGAATTATGTTCCTGTCCCAGATTTTACACGGATTCTTTTATGGAATCAGCACACCGCTTTTGTGGGCGATGATTGCTGATGTGGCCGATTATTCGGAATGGAAGAACAACCGCAGGGCAACCGCTATTATCTTTTCTGCCATGATGGTAGGATTGAAAGTTGGTCTCAGCATCGGAAGCTCTCTGGTAGCTTTGATCATTGGAAAATACGGATACATTTCAGTACACGGAAATGAGCAGGTTATTCAGCCTGAAACAGTGGCAGCAGGAGCGAAAATGCTTGTGAGTATTTTCCCGTCCATACCGTTTTTCATTGCGTGCGGACTGCTTTTATTTTACAAAATCAATAAAAAAATGGAAGTTCAGATTGAAAAGGATCTGGCTGAAAGAAGAAAATAAAAAGATTACTATGAAACGTATTTTAATTGGTTTAGCGGCCCTTACCGCTTCCGGGCTGTCGGCACAGAAATCCGATGGTACTTTAAAAAAAGCATTTCAGGATAAATTCTATATCGGAACTGCTATGAGCCTTCCCCAGATTGACGGGACAGATCAGAGGGCAGTATCGATTATCAAAAAACAATTCAGCTCTATTGTCGCTGAAAACTGTATGAAATCTATGTTTCTGCAGCCTCAGGAAGGAAAGTTCTTTTTTGATGATGCCGATAAATTTGTTGATTTCGGGATGAAAAACAATATGTTCATCATCGGGCATACGTTAATCTGGCATTCCCAGCTTCCAAAATGGTTCTTTTTAGACAGTAACGGAAAGGATGTTTCTCCGGAAGTGTTGAAACAGCGCATGAAAAACCACATTACAACCGTAGTTTCCCGTTACAAAGGAAAAGTAAAAGGATGGGATGTGGTGAATGAAGCCATTCTTGAAGACGGAACCTATAGAAAAAGTAAATTTTACGAAATCCTGGGTGAAGATTTTATTCCTTTGGCATTTCAGTATGCACAGGAGGCCGATCCCAACGCAGAATTATATTACAACGATTATAATGAATGGTATCCTGAAAAGGTAAAAACAGTCATTGCAATGGTTGAAAAACTTAAATCAAGAGGAATCCGTATTGATGGAGTAGGAATGCAGGCCCATGTCGGGATGGATAACCCTTCCATCGATGAATATGGAAAAGCAATTCTGGCCTATTCCAATGCCGGAGTTAAGGTCAATATCACAGAACTTGAAATCAGTGCGCTGCCTTCTCCGTGGGGAAGCTCTGCCAATGTTTCCGATACTGTTGCTTATCAGAAAGAAATGAATCCGTATACCAAAGGACTTCCCAAAGAAGTAGAAATGAAATGGGAAAAACGTTATCTTGATTTCTTTGGCTTGTTTTTAAAGCATAAAGATAAAATAAGAAGAGTAACCTTATGGGGAGTTACTGATAAACAATCCTGGAAAAACGATTTCCCGGTAAAAGGGAGAACAGATTATCCATTATTTTTTGATAGAAAAGACCAAGAGAAACCTGTGGTACAAAAAATAATAAAATTGGCAGAGAAAAATTAAAATCAATAGAATTTTTACTTAATGAAAAAATCAAAATATTTATTCCCGGAAGATTATATGGCAGATCCTTCCGTTCACGTTTTTGAAGATAAAATCTATATCTATCCCTCTCACGACCGCGAAAGCGGAATTGAAGAAAACGATAACGGAGATCATTTTGATATGAATGATTACCATGTCTTTTCAATGGATGATGTGGACAGCGGAGAAATTAAAGATCATGGCGTAGTTCTTTCGGTAAAAGATATTCCATGGGCGGGAAGACAGCTTTGGGATTGCGATGTCGCTTTCAAAGACGGGAAGTATTATATGTACTTTCCTTTGAAGGATCAGAATGATATCTTCAGAATCGGTGTTGCAGTGAGTGATAAACCTTACGGACCTTTCATCCCTGAAAAACATCCGATGATGGGAAGCTACAGCATCGATCCCTGTATTTTTGAAGATAACGGAAAATATTATATGTATTTCGGAGGGATCTGGGGCGGACAATTACAGCGTTACAGAAACAATAAAGCACTTGAATCTGCTGTAATTCCTGAAAATGATGAGCCTGCAATCCATTCAAAGGTAGCTTTGCTAAGCGATGATATGTTTCAATTTGCTGAAGCTCCTAAAGACGTTGTCATCATCGATGAAAACGGAAAGTCTCTGCTTCATGGTGACAAACACCGCTTTTTTGAAGCTTCATGGATGCATCAGTACAATGGTAAATATTATTTTTCTTATTCCACAGGAGACACTCACCTGATTTGCTATGCAACCGGGGATAACCCTTACGGTCCGTTTACTTTTCAGGGTGAAATTCTTACTCCGGTGGTAGGATGGACTACTCATCATAGTATTGTGGAATTCAAAGGGAAATGGTACCTGTTTTTCCATGACTCTGTTCCCAGTGGCGGCAAAACATGGCTGAGAAGTATGAAAGTCATTGAATTGGAATACGATCAGGAGGGCAAAATCAAGACGATTGAAGGTCTGGAAGACCAGTCATAGGCATCTTTAATAATTTAAAATTTTTCAATGCGATATCTGAGATTCAACATTCTAATTTTTCTGATATTTCCGTTATTGGTTTTCGCGGAGGACGGAAGTCAGCTCTGGCTTCGGTTTCCTGCAAAAAACGGAATATCGGCAGATCAAATTATTTCCAAAGGCAGCAGTCCAACCCTGAATATTGCCAGAAAAGAGCTGGGCAGCCACTGGCAGGGACAGGCGGTGGAACTTCGTACAGAAAACAAAGAGAAAAATCTGAAAGACGGTTACAAAATTGTTTCCACCCCTGAAAAAATCGTTATTTCTGCAGGAAAAGAAATAGGACTGTTGTATGGAGTCTATCATATTTTGCGATTACAGCAGACAAAAGCTGACCTGTCTCACTTAAACACTATTGAAAAACCTTCATATGATGTAAGGATTCTGAATCATTGGGATAATCTGGACGGAAGCATTGAAAGAGGATACGCCGGAAGATCACTGTGGAAATGGGAAGATCTGCCTGGAAGAATTTCTCCTCGCTATGAAGAATATGCAAGAGCGAATGCCTCTGTAGGAATCAATTCCGTTGTTTTGAATAATGTGAATGCATCGCCCAATATGCTTAGGGAAGATTATCTTAAAAAAGTAAAGGTTTTGGCCGATATTTTCAGGCCTTACGGCATTAAAGTATATCTTTCCGTGAATTTTTCTTCACCTAAAGTGCTGGGCGGGTTACAAAATTCAGATCCGCTGAGTAAAGACGTACAAAAGTGGTGGAAAGATAAAGCTGCTGAAATTTACAGATTAATTCCTGATTTCGGCGGATTTTTGGTGAAAGCCAATTCCGAAGGGCAGCCAGGCCCGCAGGATTACGGAAGAACCCATGCAGACGGAGCCAATATGATGGCTGATGCCTTGAAACCTTATAATGGAATCGTGATGTGGAGAGCCTTTGTCTACAGCCCGAGCAAAGACGACAGAGCCAAACAGGCTTATCTGGAATTTGTTCCTCTGGACGGTAAATTCAGGGATAACGTAATTATTCAGATCAAAAACGGTCCGGTTGATTTTCAGCCCCGCGAAGCTTTTAATCCGCTTTTCGGAGCATTAAGAAAAACTTCTGAAATGGTAGAATTTCAGATCACCCAGGAATATCTGGGCTTTTCAAATCATCTCGTTTTTCTGGCTCCTTTATTCAAGGAAACACTGGATAGCGACACCTATTCTGACGGCCAGGGTTCTACGATTGCTAAAATAACAGACGGTACTTTAAGACCTGCAAAAATTTCAGCGATTTCAGCCGTTGCCAATATCGGGGAAGATACCAACTGGACCGGGCATCATTTTGCACAGGGCAACTGGTATGCATTCGGCAGATTAGCATGGAATCATGGGTTGAGTTCAGAGCAGATTGCAGATGAATGGATTAAAATGACCTTCACAGATGATCAGAACTTTCTGAATCCGGTAAAGGAAATCATGCTTTCTTCCAGAGAAACCGCTGTGGATTATATGATGCCATTAGGATTACACCATATCTTTGCGGGAGGACATCATTACGGGCCTGAACCGTGGGGTGATTATAAAGGCGAAAGACCAGACTGGTCGCCAGTCTATTATCATCAGGCTGATGCTCAGGGAGTGGGTTTTGACAGGACAAAAACAGGAAGTAATGCTGTTTCACAGTATTTTCCACCATTGAATGAAAGATACGGGAATATCTCAACCTGTCCGGAAAATCTTATTCTGTGGTTTCATCATGTTCCGTGGAATTATAAAATGAAAAATGGTAAAATTCTATGGGACGAGCTGTGCTATACGTATGATTCCGGGGTGAAAAAGGTAAGGGATTATCAGAAAATCTGGGATAGAATGGAGCCTTATATTGATAAACAGCGGTTTACAGATGTTCAGTCAAAGCTTAGAATTCAATCTAAGGATGCAGTATGGTGGAAAGATGCCTGCCTGCTGTATTTCCAGACTTTTTCCAAAAAGCCGATTCCTTATGATATTGAACGCCCTGTTCATGAACTGGAAGATCTGAAGAAAATTAAATTGAATATGGGCCATCACAATTAAAAAATGAGGCAGTTCTTTTTCCGGATCGGAAAGGAGAGCTGCCTCAAATAATAATAGCTGTGTAAAATTTTAATCCAAAATAATTGGAATGGTCGATATATCAGTCTATCTGCAATAGATAAGCTTATTTAAGAGAAATCATCCTATTAAAAATATTTCCGTTTTCTTCAACCTGTATGATATATTGATCTGCTGTTTTAGGATCAAGATCGAAAGTGATATCCACTTTGCCTTCAGCATATTTTTTGTTCGAAGTATAATAAGTTGTATTAGAAACATCATATACTGAAATGCTTACAGGACCTTTTACATCAGACATATGAAGTTTTGCCATATGTCCGGAAATAGTATATTCAGGTTTATGGACAGCACTTACAGGTGTTTTTTCTACCTCCATTACATTATCAGCATTGATTTTGATCTTGTATTTCTCAATTTTCACTTCCGATTCTGCGACAAGATAATAAGTTCCCGGCGTGAAACTTTGAAAACTATAAGTCTTCATTACGTGGTTTCCATCCGTAAGATTTTCGGAAAATAGCTCGTCATGTGCATTGTTATAGACAAACACAGAAACATTTTTAACATTTGAAAGCTCGAAGTTCAACGTCTTGTCTTGTACATTTCCAAAGGAAAGGGAGAAATCTCTGTCCTTACTCATTGCATTTACTGAAACCAGTAAGGCTCCTGCAAAAGATACTGCTTTTAATAATGTGCTCATGGGGTAAGACTTTAGGATTGATATTACAAAGCTATAACAGCCATAATGCTCAGGCTATAATTAAATTTTCATATTTATGTACTATATTAACTTTGTTTGATTTTATAAATATGTTATTTGTTAATTTTGCATATAATATTATTTTCTTTTGAGGTATGAAACATGTAAATCCTTCTTTTGAAGCTATAAGGCCCACTATCGGGAGTAGTTTTACCAGCCTGAAATTTCTCACCAATGAGAATATAAAATCCCATGTCTGGCATTACCATCCTGAGATTGAGTTGATCTTTGTATGCAAAGGTTCCGGGAAAAGACAGATTGGAAGCAGTATCTCTTATTTTTCAGATGGAGATCTTGTTCTGATAGGAAGCAATCTTCCGCATTGTGGACTTACCAATGAAAATACGCATAATGAGTTTGAAATGGTCATTCAGTTTAAGCCTGATTTTTTAGGAGAACCTATATGGGATATACCGGAAATGCAAAGGATTTCTGCTTTGCTTGAAAAATCTAAGGCGGGAATAGTATTTGGAGAACAGGTGAAAAAGAAGGTAGGAAAGGATATTGTTGAGATGCATGAAGCTTCCTCTTTAGATAAGCTGTGCAGATTTCTGAAAATATTGGATGATCTGTCCGTTACCCAGGATTACAGAACTTTAAATGCAGGAAAATATTATCTCCAGACCCAGATTGAAGACAACGAAAGAATCAATCTTATATTTAATTATGTGAAAGATCATTTCAAAGAAGCTATTACGCTGGAGGAAGTTGCTGATCTTGCCAATATGAAAGTACCATCTTTTTGCCGTTATTTTAAAAAAATCACCAATAAGACCTTTACACAGTTTGTTAACGAATACAGAATTACCCATGCCCTCAAACTTCTGGCAGAACAGCCTTTAAGCATTACGGAAGTTTGCTTTGAATCAGGGTTTAATAACTTCAGTTATTTTAACAGAACTTTTAAAGACTACATCCGGAAAAGCCCCTCGCAGTACAGGAAAGAATTTAATTATTTCATAGAATAGTTGTTATAAAACAGTAAAAAATACATTTTGTTGGTGATTTATTAAAATATAAGTGTAAATTTAACACTTATAAACAATAATCACTTTTATGAAATTTTTTATTGATACAGCCAATCTGGCGATGATAGAGGAAGCCCATGCCCTTGGAGTTCTGGACGGAGTCACCACAAATCCATCACTGATGGCAAAAGAAGGGATCTCCGGAAAACAAAATATACATCATCATTACCTTGATATCTGTGAGATTGTAGATGGGGATGTAAGTGCTGAAGTTTTGGGAATTACTTTTGAAGAAATGGTTAAAGAAGGTGAAGAGCTTGCCGCACTACACCCAAGAATTGTTGTAAAAGTTCCCATGACTCAAGATGGGATTAAAGCCATCCGCTATTTTTCTGAAAAGGGAATAAAGACAAACTGTACGCTAGTATTCTCTTCCGGACAGGCATTGCTGGCTGCCAAAGCAGGAGCCACTTATGTTTCTCCTTTTCTTGGAAGACTGGATGATATCTCTACGGACGGTCTTCATCTGATATCCGAAATCCGAGCGATTTATGACAATTATGCTTTTCAGACACAGATTCTGGCTGCTTCAGTCCGACATAGTATGCATATTATCAATTGTGCAAAAATAGGAGCTGATGTGGTAACGTGCCCTTTGGCACCTATACTTTCTCTTCTTAAACATCCGCTCACAGATTCAGGATTAGACCAGTTTATCAAGGATTCGCAAAAAATGAAATAAGATTGGGCAGAAAAAGTATAACCTCTGTTATAAACTCAGTAGTTTTATTATGTAAATCATTTAAGATCTGTTTTTATCAAGCAAGATTGATATGCACGAACAGTTAATCATTCCAACTATAACAAAGTTTAAGGCTGAATTTAAAGCAGAGCCTGAACGTATCTTTCTATCTCCGGGAAGAATTAATATTATTGGTGAACATGTAGATTATAGCGATGGATTTGTATTGCCTGCTGCTATAGATAAATACATCTGTTTTGCTGTCCGGAAGCTGTCTCAGACAAACGTATGTACCATCATTGCTAAAGACCTTGGAGAAGAATATACGTTTGATGTCACAATGGAGGTAAAACCGGTACAGCAGATGTGGATGAATTATATTCTGGGCGTTTTCAGTCAGTTACAGAAACCGGAGAACGTGTTTTGCGGTATGGAAATTGTCTTCAGCAGTACTATCCCAATGGGATCAGGACTTTCTTCTTCTGCGGCACTTGAATGTGGGTTTGCCTATATTCTCAATGAGCTTTTTGATCTTCAGTTATCAAAAAAAGAGATTGCTGTGATCGGGCAAAAATCGGAACATTCTTTTGCGGGGGTTCAATGCGGAATTATGGATCAGTTTGCCTCTGTTTTTGGAAAGGAAAATAAAGTGATTATGCTCGACTGTCATTCGCTGGAACATCAATATTTTGATGCAGATCTTAAAGGATACAGTTTGCTGCTTTTTGACAGTTGTGTAAAGCATACCCATTTGACATCCGGTTATAATGAAAGACGAAAAGATGTTGAACATGGTAAAAAGATCCTTTGGAAAAAATTTCCGGAAATAGAAAAGTTCAGGGATTTTACGATAGCGATGCTTGATTCTGTAAAAAAGGAAATGGGAAGTGTTTCATACAAAAGATGTTTCTATCTGCTGAAAGAAATCCATAGAGTGAAAATGGCGGCAAAAGCTATTTCAGAAGGAGATATTGAATATCTTGGAACACTGCTCACCGAAACTCATGCCGGCCTTTCAACAGAATTTGAGGTCAGCTGCAATGAACTTGATTTTTTAGTGGAAAATACACTACAGCAGGAAGGAGTATTGGGATCAAGAATCATGGGAGGAGGTTTCGGAGGTTGTAGTATCAATTTAATTCAAGAGAATAAAGCTGAAGAAGTGATTGAAGCCATCAGCGAAAAATATTTTGAATATTTTAATATTCAGATGAAAATTTATCATGTTAAAATTTCCGAAGGGATAAAAGAATACACCAATGAATATATCATTTGACCGTAATAAGCATCCCCACAGAAGACACAATCCTCTATTGGATGAATGGATATTGGTTTCCCCACAACGGACAAACAGGCCATGGCAAGGGAAGAGAGAAGAAACAGCAGAAGAAAACCGTCCTGTATACGATCCGGACTGCTATCTCTGTTCCGGAAATAGGCGTGCTAACGGAGCCAGGAACCCTGAGTATAAAGGAATCTATGTTTTTAATAATGACTTTGGAGCATTGCTGAATGAAGAAGTTGACTTTTCTGAAGGACATTCCGGGTTTTTTACCCTTCTTCCAGAACGCGGAATCAATAGGGTGGTTTGTTTTTCTGAGAATCATAGCCTTACCTTACCGGAAATGTCTCTTGAACAGATAAAAAATGTGGTGGATATATGGCAGGAACAGTTCAATGAACTGGCTGCTCTGGATCATATCAATTATATTCAGATTTTTGAAAATAAAGGGAGCATAATGGGGTGCAGCAATCCTCATCCACATGGCCAGATATGGGCGCAGTCGTCCATTCCGGCAATGGTTCAGAAAACCCAGACTCAGTTGAAATCATATTTTGAAAAGAATAAAAGAACATTGCTGGAGGATTATCTTCAGCAGGAAATCAAGGCTGGAGAACGCATGGTCACAGAAAATGAACATTTTGCAGCATTGGTGCCGTTTTGGGCATCATGGCCTTATGAAACAATGATTATCAGTAAGCAGAAAAGAGAAAATATTGCTGCATTTTCTGAGGATGAAAAAGAATCTTTTGCAGCTGTACTTAAGGATCTAACTACTATCTACGACAATCTTTTTGAAACGTCATTTCCTTACTCTGCGGGAATCCATCAATCACCTACAGATGAAAAGGAACATCCGGAATGGCATTTTCATATGCATTTTTATCCTCCATTGCTCAGAAGTGCGGAAATTAAAAAATTTATGGTGGGGTATGAAATGCTGGCAGAGCCTCAGCGCGATATTACCCCGGAACAAAGTGCTGCAATATTAAGAAACCTTCCCACCATTCATTACAAGAAAAAATAATAAATCAATATCTTTGAAAAAGAATATGGAACAGATTAAACTAATTGTGACGGACATGGATGGTACATTTCTCAATTCCAGCCATGAAATGAGCCCTGAATTTTCGGATGTTTATCAAGAGTTGAAAAAAAGAAATATTGTATTTGTGCCTGCAAGTGGAAGACAGATGCCGGGCATTACCCATTATTTCGGAGAAATAGAAAGTGAGATCGGCTTTATTGCAGAAAACGGAGGCTACATTATCTATAAAGATCAGGAGCTTTTCGCCGATGTCTTGGAATATAAATATATTGTTGAAATCATCAAAGCAGTTCGGGAAATACCGGGTGCGAAAGCGGTACTGTCAGCTAAAAAAATGGCATATTATGAAACCGAAGATCAGCAGTTTGTAGATTTTTTCTCAAAGTACTATACCGAAAATATGAAAAAAGATGACCTTACAGAAAGAATTGATGATACAGCCTTTAAAATAGCGGTCTATCATCCGGAAGGTTCTGAAAAACATCTGTATCCGGTTCTTAAAAGATTTGAAGAATTCGGTCTGGAAGTGGTTGTTTCAGGTGAGTATTGGCTTGATGTTATGAATAAGGATATCAATAAAGGGAATGCACTGAAAATTCTTCAACAATCTTTAGGAATTTCCCCTGAAAATACGATGGCTTTCGGAGATTATATGAACGATATAGAAATGCTGAAGAATGCTAAATATTCTTACGCTATGAAGAATGCGCATCCGAATGTAAAGCAGGTGGCCAATTTTGAAGCCTGTACTAATGATAGCTTCGGAGTATTAAAAACAATTAAGGATTATCTGCAATTGAACTGATGGAATTTCAGGGCCGCCTAAAGGTTGAATTTCTTATCAGAAAAATAAAAAGTTCTGAAAATCAATTTGTGGTAACTACGTAACAAAAGCCTCTCAAACTTTTGAGAGGCCTTTTTATATTTTATTAAATTTTGTAAAAGTATTCCTATTTAACCGATAAGTTAAAAAATCTGAAATATGAGACTGCTGCTGACAGAATGAAAACTATGATCAGCATTGGAAGCATTTTGTATTCTTTCTTTTGAATATGAACAAAAATGCCTGCCAGCATTATCAGACAAAAGCCTGTTGCTGCCATGGGCGTTAAAATTGGTAAAATACTGAAAAGCCAGGGAAATATGATTCCCAAACAACCCGATAATTCAAGAAAACCTAATATTCGGATGGGGATGATGGAGCTGTTAGGTTTTAGCTGTCCGTCTGCGACATGTTTTTTCTTGCTGCCTGTAATTTTTCCATAACCTGGCATGATAAAAAATAGAGACAGGAGTCCCTGTATAATCCACAAAATTGTATTCATTCTATTGTTGGTGAAGTTAAATTATAAGCTCTCGAAAGCTTAGATAAATGAGTTAAACAAGTATTGCCTTGAAATCATTTCAAGGATATTCATTCAAAGATATTAGGTAAAAATCCTTGAAAAATTAATTTTGTTTATCCCTTTTTTGGTTGGTCTAACCAAAGATTAACATCTTCCATTTTAGTGAATTGCTTTTGTACTGATACAAAGGTAATCAAGATTATTATAAAGTTGAATTAAATAATAAGATTTTTGTTCAATACATAAACGGGCGTTGGAAGTAAGGAGTTCCGTATTGAAAACTTTATTTTTGACAGATTTAAATTGTGTTTCTGTAAGAAAATAGTAGGAACGCAAATGTAAGCTTTTGGTTTGTAATTGGAGTATTATCATTAGTTACCTGAAAAGCCATCATATAGAGGTGAGTATCTGATATTCCTAAAAATAAAAAACCCTTTAAAATATAGATTTTAAAGGGTTTTAGTGATTTTATTCTGCGGAGAGAGAGGGAGCTTAGTCGAACATTTAATACCTTTGTTAAGGTTCTTGGAATCATGTAAATAATGGTAACAATTGACTTAAAATATGCCCCTTACTATTTAATTAATGTTGAGAGTCGTATTATTTGTGAAGCTTAAAATTTTGATTTGAATACCTTGGCTTAAATGTTCAATATTTTTAAACAATTATCCAGTCGATGATGTAAGAATGAATCTATCAATAAAAAGCCTACTGATAAACACAATAATCCAAGCGAAATGCCCTTATAATAGTCATTTTTAATTAAGAAAGAAGCAATAACGGAGACAATAATTAATACAGCCCAAATAGGTTTTAATCTTGCATAATTTTTATTATCTGCCTGCATCTTCGCAAGTTCCGCCTGTAAAGCTTCTTTTGGATTGATATGAAATGACCCTGTCACTAGTTCAAGATGCTTTGGCCTTGAGTACAAGAGATAACTTCCGTATCCTAAATTTACAAGCAATAATAAACTAATGGGAATCAGCATTCCATTTGACAAGGTATTTTCTTTTTTGGATAATAATGGTATTGTCAGGACTAAAAGAAGCCCTAAACCTACCATTACTTTTCCTTGAAAGACGTCACCTTTTGTCCAAAGATTCAATTCTTGTATGAAATCCATTCTATAGGCCATATTGTGAACGGATAAGAGCCAGATAATCCTCATCGTTCATTTGTTTGCGGGCAGCAATAATCTGCTCGGCATCCGGCCCGGCTATGTAACGCAATTGGCTGGTACCGTCTGTAGCTGCTTTATAAATGGTTTCGGCAACTAAAACAGGTTCACTTCCTTTTGCACCAGCTTCAAAAGCTTGTAAAACTTTATTTGTAAACTCTTTGTATTCGGTTATTGCAGAGTCTATATTTAAATCAAAAGAGCTGGTAGCAAAGTTCGTATTGATAACACCTGGTTCTATCATTTTTACCTGAATTCCAATTTCTGCAAGCTCATACGATAAAGCTTCACTCATTCCTTCCACAGCGAATTTTGAACCATGGTATAATGTTCCCATTGGGAAGGTTATTTTGCCACCCATTGAAGAAATGTTGATAATAATACCATTTCCCTGTTTACGCATAACAGGTATAATATTTTTGGTTACCAATAACAGTCCAATAACATTGACCTCAAACTGCATCCGGATTTTATTTTCCGGGGTAGATTCCAAAATTCCGTAAGAACCGTACCCTGCATTGTTCAATAGCACATCGATTGTTCTAAATCTTGCTACTGCTTGCTCTATTGTACTTTTGATCGTATCTTCTTTGGTAACATCAAGTTCGGTAACCAACACATTTCCCAAATCTGTCAGTTCTGCATCACTATCAGAGAATTTACGGACAGTTGCCACGATGTTCCAACCTTTTTCCTGAAAATATTTGACGGTCATCCGGCCAATACCACTGCTGCATCCTGTTATTAAAATAGTCTTGTTCATCTGTTTTAATTTTTATTGAATTATGTATTAAATGTCATGTTTAGAAGTCTTTCTTTTTACAACCGTCGTAAACCATTTGTCCCGCCATTTTTGCAAAATTTCCCCAACTGTTATCGATCGCAAATTGAGTTGAATTCGTAAATAAATGCTCCATCATGCTTTTGTTGGTCATCAACATTCCCTGAGCATTAAAATCATCAATTAAAACTGACTTTATCACATCTTCATAATTATGGGCATTTCCAAAATTACCTACCCCTGAGATGAAATCCTCCTGGTTTTCATTACAGCCACCCCATGTTAAATAAGCATTCATAAAAATGTTTGGAGGAATTGTGTTGATGGCGATCCCACCATAATTTAATTCATTGATGGCCTGATGAATTCTTGCCTCGTGCTTTTTCATTGTTTCATTATTAACTGCGATCATGCAGCCAAGTGTTCCCAGTAATTTTTCATTGCAGAAAATTGTTGCTTTTGTCAGATAATCATCCACATTATTTTCAGTGTCCAAGGCTATTTCGGAAAAGATCTGGCAGAATGCTTCATTCTTAACAGCATAATCGTCTTCCTGAATATTAGGGATTAAGACTACATCGGTTGTTGGGTACTTACCGTTTTCAACTTTTAAAACTTCAGCAGTAGGCTGATTTTCGAGAAAAGCTTTTTTCGTTTCCTCTACTCCCGGATAATAAGTTCCAACAGCATAAGTGTCTTCTGAAATTGCTTTTTTGACTGCATCCAAAAACTGCTGTCTCTGTGGCCACTTTTTTGAAGTAATA
>NZ_MAYF01000328.1 GCF_001684955.1 Chryseobacterium contaminans
AAATTGGTGCACATAAACTTACGAATAAAACGGCTAAAAAGCAATTTTATTCCTTCTGGCAAAAGTAATATTTTTTTTTAATATCTATAAGAAACAGACAGATAGGGAAAGGGACTTTTTATTGTTTGTAATGGTTTGTAATCCAGTTGGTTATTTGTTGGTTGGGAAAAATATCTCTACTTATGTTTATGCAGAAGTCAAAGAAAAACAATCTTGTAATGGGTTGAAAAACAGGAGGAAAATAATTAATATAAAGTAGTTGTTTTAAAAAATATTCAAAAAAAAGTTAAAAAGATAATTTGTAAGCATAAATGAGTGGAAAATATATAATGAATATATTCGTAAGTTGTTTATAGCCAGTTATAAAAGTCTGTATTTTGAAAAATTAGCTATAAAAGTATCAAATTCCTGGCGGTAGCTTCTTCCTACCGGAATCTCATAAGCTCCAAGGCGGATTTCGTTATTGTTGAAAGCGGTGACAAATGAAGTATTGATAATAAATGACCGATGAATTCTTACAAAACCTTTTGATGCTAAAAGCGATTCCAGATCCGTTATTCTGCTTTTTGAAATGAAACTTTCGTTGCTGGCTAAAGTTATTTTGATATCATTTCCCTGGCTTTCAATATAAATGATGTCTGCCAGAGATAATTTCCTGTGCATTCCCTCTGTTTTAAGGAGAATAAAATCATCTTTAGAGTCGTTAATATTCCTTAATACCCGCTCTACAGACTTAAAGAAACGCTCGAAAGAGATAGGCTTCAAAAGATAATCTACAGCCTCCAGCTCAAAGCCTTCAAGAGCAAACTCCCGGTAGGCGGTGGTAAAAATGGTTTTAGGTTTTATGGAAAGTGATCTTAAAAAATCAACACCATTGAAGTGTGGCATTTCAATATCAAGAAACATCAGATCTACTGTCTGATTTTGAAGGAGTTTATAGGCTTCAATAGCATTTTCTGCTTTTCCTGCCAGTTTTAAATGATCGATTTTGGAAATATGATTTTCCAGCAAGGTGGCAGCCAAAGGCTCATCATCTACAATAATACATTTAATCATATTGAGAAGGAGTAGTTATTTCAACGTTAAAAATATTGTTTTCCAGGGAAATAATAAAGGTAAAACGTTCCTGATAATAATGTTCAAGTTGTTGATTAATATTCTTAAGCCCGATTCCCTTTTCATTATGATCTGAAATATAATTGCAGGTATTTTGGATTCTGAAGACGGAATGTTGAGGGGTGGTCTCTAGTTCTATTTTTATTTCAGTTTGTTCCACATTTTTTCCGGCACCATGCTTAAAGGCATTTTCCACAAGGGTAAGATAGAGGAGCGGTGGGATAAAGTTAGCAGACTTTATTGATGTATTCCTGGTTACTTTTAATCTCTCATGAGTATAACGCAGGCTTTCCAGGGCAATATAATCATTAATAATGTTCATTTCTTCTGTAACAGATACCCATTTTTTCTGCCCTTTGTACAGGATATAATCAAGAATATCTGAAAGCTGGCTGATAGACTGGGATGTTTTATCTGAATGAATGAGGGAAAGTGAGTAGATATTATTCAGGGTATTAAAAAGAAAATGAGGATGAAGCTGGGATTTAAGAGATTTCAGCTCCAGCTCGGTCTTTTCCTTTTGCAATTGGATGGTATTTTCTTTCTCATCTTTATACCGCATGAAAAACATCATTGAAATAAAGATAAAAGCTCCACTGATGATCGGAAATGTATAATGGAATAAAAGATAGCTGATATCGGTAAAAATGCTGAACAGGCTGTCTTTAGGTTCATTGGTGAAAAAAGGTTCTGCAAAATCAACAATAAAGATTCTGTTGGCTACAGAAATAAAATATAAACTCAGAATAAGGTATAGGATGAATTTTATGTATTTTTTTTGATCAAAGAAATGACAGATCAGGAAAAAATAAATGAAATTAGCGGCTAGAACCTGAAAGATCCAATGACATAAATTATAAATCATCAGCTGTTTGAACATTTCCCCATGGTAATCATCGTAAGTTCTTGCGATTCCAAACAAAAACAAAGCACTCCAGAAAAATAGTTGGAAGTATATATTTTGTCGGTTATAGATTAACGCTGTTGTTTTCATCGTGATCAAAAATAAAAAATCTTGGACTATACCTGATAAAATAGATGTGAAATCCTATAAAATAAAGGTAAACAGCATGATTAAAAATGCAGAATGCTTATTTTACCATTGGCATCTGAATTCCTGTTTTCTAAACCCTACATTAAAAAGAAATTCTGTTTTTGGTAAGATTTGCAGTAAAAAAATATGATAACAAAACGTTCAGAAAGATTTTATGGGTTAGATCACTTGAGAGCATTGGCTATTGTGCTGGTTTTACTCTTTCACTACCGTGCATTTAAACATCCGGAATGGATTGACACAATAGGGAGATTTGGCTGGACCGGAGTTGACCTTTTCTTTGTGCTGAGTGGTTTTCTGATCTCAGGACAATTGTTCCAGGAGATAAACAATAAAGGATCAATAAGTTTAAAGTCATTTTATATCAAACGTTTTTTCAGGATTATTCCTGCTTATTTTTTTACGCTTTTTCTGTATTTTACCATTCCCATTTTCAGAGAACGGGAAGCTTTACCGCCTTTGTGGAAGTTTGTCACGTTCACACAGAATTACGGATTGGATGTGATTAATCAGGGCACATTTTCTCATGCATGGTCTTTATGTATTGAGGAACAGTTTTATCTTCTTCTTCCTTTGTTCCTTTTGTTGATCATGTCCTCAAAGCTCTTTAAATATTTTGCTGTATTGATAATCATTTTCATAACATTTTCTCTAATGATGAGATTAATAACATGGGATGCGGCTATAGCATGGATAGACAGTAATTCCCTGGATTTCTGGAGATCATGGTACATGAAGATATATTACCCAACCCATACAAGATTAGACGGACTTGGTACAGGAGTTCTCATTGGTTATTTTATGCAGTATTCTGTTGGCTTTAAAAAGATAGTTCATCAAAATGGAAACAAATTTCTTATTGCAGGGATCATATTGCTGGGTATTTCATTCTGGATTTGTAATGAACAGGCTTCAAAAGTAGCGTCTGTATTTGGGTTTACTTTGGTGGCAATAAGCTATGGTTTTATTGTTTTATCTGCAGTGTCATCATCATCATTTCTTTCAAAGCGGAAATCTTATATTACGGCCGAGCTGGCTGCCTTATCTTACGCAATTTATCTTTCACACAAAGGAATTATTCATATGATTCAGGCTTTTTTTGAACAGTTTGATCTCGAAACTTCAGATACAGTATGCCTGATTATTTGTCTGTTGGGATGTGCTATAGGTGGATTGGGATATAGATTTTTTATTGAAAAGCCTTTTGCTGGTATGAAAAACAAAATTTTAAAGCAAGGAAGATTTTAGTACACAACTATCATAGATAAAAACTTTGCTTTTTAACATTTCTGTCATGATCTAAAAGGTTCGTGACAAAAATAAAAGGTGGTTTTTAAAAGAAAAATCACCTTTTATCTGTTGTTTTAGGTGAAATTATTTTGAAATGATGCTTTTCAATACAACATTTTTAATAGCTGCCTCCTGAAAGCTCCAGTGTTCACTATTTTTGGGCATTTGGTTTTCAAGGATAATTAGGCTGGTATCCGTAGAAGGGAAGTATGTATTCAGACATGTAAAGCCGTCACCAAGTCCGGTCACAGCGTAATAATCAAGTCCGGCTTCTTTAATGAATCTGATATTGTATCCAAACCCCATACTTTCTTTTCCAAAAACATTGTGTTGAGAAAAGGTGGAAGGGGTAAGAATCAGTTTTTGAAACTCAGGGGAAAGAAGTTTACCTTTAAACAGGGCCTGATCCCACTTTGCAAGATCTTCTACGGTAGAAACAACTCCGGCGGCAGGAGCAAGTTTATCATTTAAAAATGATTCTTCCGCCTTTTCGAATCGGTTATTCTCACTTCTGTAGCCGGGAACCAGTGCCTGATTATTTTTACTGTTATATACAAATGTTTTCTCCATTTTCAGCTTTTTAAAAAGGGAGTTAGCTAGCTCTGTAAAGCTTTTTCCCGTTGTGTTCTGAAGAATTTCCCCCAAAAGCGTATAGGAAAGGTTTCCGTATTTGAACTGTGAACCGGCTTTAAAAGCAAGAGGTTTTTCAAGATCTATAATCCCATGGGTATGGTTCAAAAGGTTGTGGATCGTTACAGTATCCGCCCACGGCTGGGTAATTGCTGGAAGATATTTTTTGATAGGAGTCTGAAGAGCTAGCTTCCCCTGTTCAGCAGCCTGTAAGACCAAGACAGCGGTAATCTGTTTTGAGTTTGACATAATTTCAAACTGATCATCGGTTTTTAAAGCAACCTTTTTGACAAAATCTTTATATCCATTAGCCTTCAGATATTTTGCTTTGCCATTTTGAGAAATCAAAACAACCCCATTGAATTTCAATGGGACAGAAGCGGCTATAATACTGTCAATTTTTTTAGAATAAGAATCTGTTTTCTGTGCCTTTACAGAAACAGGGAGTAATGCGGAAATGCCAAGTAAAAAAAATAACCTGATTCCGGTGATGGATTTATTTTGTGTAATAATCATAAGCTGTTTTGGCAATGTCTGCAATAATTGCTTCCGAGTTTTCAAATGTTTCATAAGTATCATGTACAAAAACAGCAATATATATTTTCTTCTTACCTGGGAGCTCAATAATTCCATAATCATTGATGGCTCCTGTCATTCCTGCGTTATTGGTAAATGAAGTTCCTGTACGGTGAGCCACTTTAACTTCCTTTGGTAATTTGCCTTTAAGCCTTTTTACTCCTGCTACATTGTTCAGCATAGCGGTATATAGCCATTTTGTATGCTCTTTATTTAATATTTTTCCGTTATAGAACTGTTCCAGTAATCTAATGGCTTCGTTAGGGGTAATGGTATTGATGAATTGAGAATCCCAGTCTTTATGCATATCTTTTTCATCATTTTTAATGACGGTATCTTTGCTGTTGATGAAGTTCTGAACATAATCAGGACCGCCAATCATCCTCAGCAGGACATCTGTAAGGTTATTATCACTGTATACCACTATCCATTGTATGCAGTCTTCCAGGCTAATCTGTATGTTTCCTTCGGGATATTTTTCTCTGAATGGGCTGTAGGTATCTTCCAGAAGTTCTTCTTTTTTGATGTAGACCTTTTGCTGTAATGAAAGTTCCCCTTTTTCCACTTTATGGAGAACTGCTAAGGCTATAGGAAATTTGAAAGTGCTCAGCATAGGAAATGGCTTATTCCCATTGATCTGAGTAACTTCCTTTTTATGGGTTCCTGATGTTAAAATAGAAACCCCAACATCTGCCTTCTTATTGGCAAGAATAGCTTCAATGTTTTTTTTGAATTCCGGGTTAGTGCTATTTTGTGAAAAGAGAGGAATACTTATAAATAGGATGAAAAGGGTAAGAATGATTTCCTTTGACTTCATTTTAAGATGGTTATTTAAGATGGTTTTTGATCCTCAAATATAATGTATTTCTGCTGTCTTTTTTGATTTGATATCCATATTTTAAGTTCCCCAATGGTGAAAGAACTATCTGCTTTCATTGATGACGAAGACATCTTATTTTTCCTTGTTTACTATGGACTGAATGGTAAGTAATCCGAAAATGTTTCTCAGAAATGAATCATGTTTTACTAAAAAGGGAAGCAGATTTAATAATATGTTTTCTATCCGTTATTTTAGATTTTTATTAGCCTTTTTTAGTTCAGTTTATGCCTTTGATTTGAGCATAAAAAGAGATGTTTATTAAAGTTTTTTATAAGAAGAATATCTGTTTTACAGATTATGATGAGACAAAATTAGATACTACATTGTCTTATTACTGTTTTAATTCTTTTATTGTCCTAAAATGAGGTCGGTTTTTAATTGATTGATTATCATTTGTTTTGTTCTGTAGTTTTTTGGATGAGGGATATTTGTAGGATGTGTTTTTTCTGTAGGATGTATCTGTTTTATTATTTTCGTTAAACTTTTTCATCAAAATATATTACTTATTTGTTTCTATGATTAAATTTTTATTTGTATTAATTTATGATAGGTATTAATTCCCTAAAGAGAGTATGCTTTATTGTAAGTATATTCTGCTTGTTTTTTTTGAACAGTTGTACGGGAGGTAATCTGTCTGTGGCCAATTTTGATTATCCGTTGCTTCATGAAAATGAGGTAATGCGCCTTGCCGGTAATTATGGTAAATGTATGCTGCTGAATGAAGAATACCTTCAGAAAGCTCAAAGAGATGGTTATCATGATGGAGAAGCTCTATGTTACATCAATATGTCCAATATATCTGTGAGTATCGGAAACTACAAGAAAGGGCTTGTATTTTTAAAGAAAGCGGAGGTGATTCTTCAAAACTCAAAAAATGAAGCTCTAAAGGCAAAGCTTTTTCAGGAATATGGACAGTTAAGTAAGGTGACGGGTCTGTATAATAATGCATTAAAATTCAATTCTAAAGCGCTTTATTATACAAGAAAATGCACGCTTCATGATAAAAGAAGCTATTTTTTGGACAGGGTATTTTCCAATAGAGGAGACTTTTTGTATGAAACTGGACGAATAGATTCTGCGCTCATCTATTTTCACCGGTCAAAAAATGTCATCAATACACCACTAGTCAATTGTTTGATTGCCAAACACCATTTGCTGCATACCGGTCTTATTGATTCTGCCAAACTATATGTTGGCAGATCGCTGGAACTTATTAAAAAGGATACTATACGATTAGATGCCCAAAAGGGAATGGTGTTTAGAGTAGCTGGAGATTACTACAAAAAACAGGGGGATTATGCAGAAGCTCAGGTTTTTTATCAGAAAGCGCTGGATGTTTTTTTAGATACCAAGCGAGCATATAACATTCCTTTTATTTATCAGTCCATAGCTGAGGCTTATAAAGGAATGGGAAATAAGGAAAAGGAAACAGAGTTTGAGAACAAATACCTGGATGCAAAGGCAAAGCAATCAGATGATCAGAATGAGACTGTAAATCTTTTGATTGATAAGGTTTTGTCAGAAAAAGAAAATGATGTTGAGGTTTTTAAACTGAAATTATTCGCGGGCTCTTTCTTATTAATTCTGGTTCTAGTCATTGTCTTTACTCTGAAATATAGAAAAATGAAAAACAAAAAGAGCCAGTTAAAGGAAGAGACTACCATTTTAAAAAACCAGACTGAGCTTTTAACCAATGAAACTGAAGTTTTAGCGAGTAAAGTAAATGAAAGCTTTAGTGACCTGGTTCAGCTTGCTAAAAGGAATGACTCTGCTTTTCTAACCCGTTTTCAGGAAGTATATCCGGATTTTATAGAGAAGTTACTAGATATTAATGAAGACCTTTCAGGAGCGGATCTGCATTTGTGTGCGATGATAAAACTGAACTTCAGTTCAAAGGAAATTGCGACCTATATGTCTATTCTTCATAAATCTGCACAGCAGAAAAAATACAGATTAAGGAAAAAACTTAATGTTCCAAGCGATCAGGATCTTTATGTATTCTTTCAGGGATTAGATTCTTAGATAGAGAATCTGTAAGGAATAAAAAAGTCTGTATAAATTTTAAGAACGATTATATGAAAGCCATCCTTTTAAAGGGTGGTTTTTTATTTTGTTTATAGTTCATTATACTATTTAAATACGAATTATAGAGGGTATGTACTAGAAGACCTAACTGTACACATTTAATAAGCAGAGTGATTTTATTTTTAGAATAAGAGCTTTTCGCTCCGCCTTTATTTTTTAATCTTTTGCTTCTTAGGCTTAAGATGTATTTAAAAGAATTCAGTTCTGATAATTAGTTTTTTCACCAGATTATAATGTCTTGTGTGGATAATCTTTAATGTAGGGGTATTGATTTATGGATTTTTTATACTACATGAATGGCTTTTCAACAAATTTTTCACTCATACAAGTATCTGAATTAAACTTTTAAGATGCTTTTAAGATTTCTTTAAGAAAAATATATATTGATAATCAGTGTGTTATTGGTGTTGAAGGATATTTGTAGAATCATTTTTTTTGGCTGCTTGGTTTCATTTGTTTGAAATTTATAGTAAAGATAAGAGGAGTTGATATGTATGAATGATAATGTTTCTTTTCTTCTGATTTTTTAATCAAAACTAATTTCACTAACAAAACCAATATTAATATCGAATTATGAGAACAAATTTATCAATGCTGGTTTTAGCATTATGTTCCTGCAGTATGTATTCCCAAGTGGGAATTAATACTGCTGCTCCTGAATCAACTTTAGATGTAAGAGCAAAAAATCATTTAGGAACCGTAACTGCACAGGATGGTGTACTGGTTCCAAGAGTAAATTCACTTTCTGCCAGTGGTTCTGTGAATGGTCAGCTTGTTTATTTGATTGCTGATGCAGGAGGCTTTATCAAAGGCTTCCATTTTTGGAACGGAACTGTCTGGCAGCCTCTCGGTGGTAGTGGTGGCTCAGGAGATCCTACAAAAGATGCCTGGGTAGATAATATTCCGAATACCCTCGTAGAATTAGGAAGCAAATCGGATGGTACCTCCAGGACTGCAGGGACCGAATTTGTTGCGCTGGATAATGGTGCTGTTGGGATTGGTACTCCTGCTCCTGATGGCTCTGCAATGCTAGATGTAACAGCAAATGATAAAGGCTTTCTGCCGCCAAGGGTTGTACTGACCAATAGAACCATGCAGTTAAACGCTTCAACGGCAAATGCTACCGGATTGTGGGTTTATAACACCGGAGGAACCGGTAATCTGCCCCATGGGTATTATTATTGGAATGGATCGGAGTGGAGACAGGTAACTTCCATAACAACTGATCCGCCAAGCATCAGTACCCTGAATTGTGATGCAGCAGGTTTAAGACCTTCATCGTATACTGCCGGTGTACCTTATTCAGGGATGATAAGAGTTCCATATAGCGGCGGAAACGGGCGCCCTTATACAGCAGGATCTTCAGTGACCGTTAATGGACTTACGCTTACCCTATTGGAAGGTATTCTTGAACAGGGAACCGGTTATCTTTACTTTAAAGTGGAAGGAACACCTACCGTAAGTTCGCCAACTACTACTACCTTCCCAATCAACAGCAGTGTAGTTCCTTTTTGGACTGGAACATGTAATATAACAGTTGGTAATAGTTTGGCAACGGATCTTGATTCATTTGCAATATTAGGTCCGTTAAAAGCTACTTCTGATAATGGAAGAGCAGGATATGCAACTACGATAACCACCAGAGACGGAAAATATTCTGTACGTTGTTTTGTTCCTGATGGTAGTGCTTTCGCTGCTGTAAACCTGCAGATCAGGAATAATAGTACCTCTACCGTGGATATTATCTCCAATGGACACTATCTATGGAGCGGTGCAGGTGGATATATGCAGAACCAGCTAAGGCTTCCTGCCAATACGTGGGCAGGTGATAATGCAACAAGTAACTCTGCTCTTATAGTAGCTACCGGACAGACTGCTACCAATTTCCCGTCGTGGGGCGATGGTGGAGTATATGCAAGCGGAATGCCTGAACAACGTCTATATAAATGGACAGCTTATGATACGAATGAGAAGACCTTCTATTCTCTTGAGTTCATGATGGGTTCTAATAATCCAAATGGAGTGGCCAATGCTACAACATGCCCTGGAGGGGTTTGTGCAGGAACCAAGGTGTTCTTTAAGATAGATCAGATCACGGCGCAATAGATTCTAAAAACACAACCAAAATATCAGAGTGATCATTGCGTATTTTCCCTCATACCTGTGATGCATAGCTCTTTATCAGAATAATCTATATTTAAGTTAGAGTATTTTACGGAATACTCTAACTTATTAAAACCGAAGAAATGGAAAATATGTTATATAAAGAAATTCATATAGGAGAACTTATCAAAAATAAAGTAGAGGAGATTGAAGTTACCATACGGCATATTGCTGAGGTTTTCAAAATTCCTGAAAATGCTGTTTTAGAAATGTTTGAAAAACCGGAACTCTCTACCGGGGAACTGCTGAAATGGTCTAAGCTTCTGAGGTATGATTTTTTTAGGGTATACTCTCAACATTTGATTCTTTATACACCCCAATATCCCAATCCCGTTAAGAAAAATGAAAAATCCAAATCAATGAAGTTCAGGAAAAATATCTATTCGGATGAACTCATTGAATTTGTATTGGAACTGGTAAAAACAGGAAAAAAAACAAAACAGGAAATTGTAGATGATTACAGGATTCCTAAAACAACACTTTATAAGTGGATCACAAAGCATCAGGTAGTATCTGATCTGGAATAAATATAAACTTAAATAATTTGAAAGATGGAAGAAGCAATAAGACCTGATTATAGAAAGCTTTATATGGATATGCTGGATTGGAAATATCCTGAAAAGAAAGAAGTATGTGCAGAATTTTTAAAGAAAAGAAAATTGGAAGCTTTGGATGTTATTACCTTGAATACGATGATTTTTGGAGATCGTAAAAGCAACCAGAAACACAAATCCTATGATCAAAATTCTATTCTTGAAATTTTAGCTTATCAGAAAAAAAATCCCTGTACTAATAAAGAACTGTCCCTTCTGTTTAAGATCAGCAGGAATACCATTACCAAATGGAAGAAAATTTACAGTCAAAAGGCAGGAATATAAAGTTATATCTTATAATATCTAACACTAAGGAAATGAAAAAAATTATATTTATACTGTTTATTTCATCCAATTTACTGGCTCAGGTTGGAATCAATACGACTGCGCCTACCAGAGTTCTGGATGTAAATGGAAATATGAGAGTAAGAAATAGTACGGATAAATCATCCGATGTATTATATGACCGGGTTCTGGTTTCAGATTCAAATGGAAATATTGATTATGTTCAAAAGAAAACCCTCAATCAGCTTGTCACGCAATTATTCAATATCACATCATTGCCGGCAACGAATGCCGGGGGAACCGGAACGACTCCGGCTGTAATCAGTACACAAAATATTAATTTGTCTAAACCAGCCGTGGTAACTGTGACTTTTTCAGTCCCCATAAGTATCCCGAACCCTCCTATTGATGGTAGATTAAGAATATTGAGAACCCATTTGGCTGTAAATGGGACTGAGGTAGTTAGGGCTTCGGAGACCTATACCAACAGACCAACAACTACAGGAACCAATTTGCAGGGGATTTTCTATAATACCGGAACCTATACCGTGTCCTTAGCGGCAGGTACACATACTATTGAACTGAGAGGAACATGCTTTGATTTTGCTGCTGCTGATTGTGTTCAGGGAGATGCTCTTCCCGCTACGGTTTTCCAGGCGTTTGCCTATTACAATGAATACTGATATTGTATTGCAGGAATATTTTCAAAAATAATATTGGAGAATATAAGGCAATAGGAATGAATTTTATGATTTAAAAAATAAAATTTTAATCTATCAGAAAAAACATTAACAGGTGTTTTGTTCCTGTTTAAGATCGAAGATAATAATGCTTACTACCTAATAGAGACAGATTTATATTTGATTTCAGTATCTTCTACTTAAATAATTAAAATTGTAACGAAAATCTCAGGATATTAATTCTGAGGTTTTTTGTTTTTAGTAAAAATAGTATCAGTTTTTAAAGACTTAAAAATATTCTGCTCTAAAGACACCGGACACTCTTTTTTTAATCCGGGGTTGGGAAAAATCAGTAAATAATCATTCAGGAGATAAGCTCAATGGATGCTAAAATATAAATATTCATTCCTGGTTACATAATTTTTACAGACATTCACCGTTACCTTGATATAGCCTATAATCTTGAGTGAAAAATTTATCCCTGTAACTCAGAAGCAGAAATAGAATTAGCCTAATAAAAACTGAAGAAATCAAAATTAAATAAGAAGAAAAGTTTATTCTATTGATAATCAAATTGTATGAATAGCATCATTTATAGTAAATGGTGCTGTTTTTTTTTTAGATGTATTCTGAATTAAACTCATTCTTTTTTTATAAATTGGCTATTCTTCTGAATGGAAGATTAAAGGTTATAAACAGATTGATACTTCATTTTCTATGAAACATAGAATACTACCGGTTGCTTTTGGGTTGAACTCATTCTACCTTTCATTTTTATATTTTAGGATGTTCTGGATTTCTGATAGGGTAGAAACATCAGAACTTCTGACTTATAAATATATGCTGTATTCTGTATTCTTTGTTTATCCTTTATTTATTATTTCAACACTTATTCTCACTAAAGAGTTTAAAGCCGGCTTTTTTCTGAAAATTTTTGTTTGGCTTTTGATAGCTTCAGGACCTCTACTTTACTTTTTAACATTTGATTTATATAAGGAAAAAGAACTCTTCTATGGATGCCTAATTACAGTAGCTCAGTGCCTGATTCAATCTAAAATGGTAAAAGATGATGAAATGATAGCCAGAGTTGCAGGAGTTTTCTCTGCAAAACTGATCCTGTGGTTCTTCATTCTTCTCTTATCATTGTTTTTCCATACCATCTATTCTGATATGCTTTCGAATATGCTATTTGGGGGAATTTATTATCTCTGCATAGGAATTCTTGATATTCTGGTGGTTCGGTATAAATTTCTCACAGAAAAATAAGAAACGGAAAAATACTGAGCGATAAAAAACCACCATTTCCGGTAAATGGTGGCTGCTTGAAATATATTAAAATTGTTTTTGGCTTTATTTAGTCATTCTGTTTGATTTGAGGGTTATTATTAATCTCTTTATTCGGGATCTGGAATTTGAATTTATCCGGTGTAAGGTTAAATCTTCCAAATGTGTGGTTGGTTCCTGTGTATACTCTTTCTAAAGGTGTATTTAATCTTTTCATATCAAACCACGCATAGCCTTCACCCCATAGTTCAATTCTTTTCTGAAGGATGATTTCATTAATCAGATCAGCGCCTGTTTTGGCAGACAATGTATAAGCCTTGTCTCTTTTGGACGCGATTTCAAATAAAACCTGTTTTGCTTCTGTTTCTCTTCCTTGTCTTGCCAAAGCTTCTGCTTGGATATAATATAATGAAGAAGCTCTGATGTAAATATAATCTCCTTCAAACATACTTGGATCTTTGAATTTCCAGCTCACATATGCAGGATAGTTTTTAGTTTTCCCATTAAAGGTATATTTGGCAGGCTGGCTTCCGTTGAATACTTTTTTGCGGTAGTCCGTATCTGGAATAGCATCATATAAACGCTTGTCAATAAGCTTATAGATCTGGGCTGCTCCTGCATATCCTTCATTGGTATTATCAAACATAGAGAAGAAAGAAGCATAAAAGTTTCCGATACTCATCGTAGAAATCGTATTATGAAATCCCCAGATCACCTCTGGATTACTGATATTTGAAAAACCGGTCGTGGTATAATCATCTTCTGTCATCAAGGCAATTCCCTGCTTACCGTCTGAAGCATATTGGGCTGCTTTTGTATAATCTCCGGTTTGCAGGAATACCTCAGCCGCAATTGCTTTAGCAGTTCTTTGATCAATCTGGGCTCTGGAAGAACGTGCAAAGCCCTCCAGAAGGACAATAGATTCTTCAATATCCTGTCCAATCTGCGAGTATACCTGTGCTACCGTTGACCTTGGAAGTCCCTGGCTTGGATTATCGGTAGTAAGCACCAAAGGAAGTCCCGGATCAGACTGATGCCCTTTATAATCATTCGCGTAAAAACGGATCAGATGAAAATAGGAATAAGCTCTTAAAGCAAGCAGCTGTCCTTTAATTGCTCTATTTTTAGGGCTCTCATCTCCTTTTAAATCATTAAGAAGCTTATTGATAATGAATATTCTGGCATAAAAAGTAGTCCATACGATTTCTGAAGCAACATTACTGGCATTGGTGGCTTCATAATTATAAAACATTCCCAAATGCTGGTTTTTGGCCTGTATTACATCATTGGACATTAAATCTGCACCTGCTTTGATGGCCATGATACCAAAATCAGTATGTAAAGTAGTTCCACCGGCACCGTTGCTGCGGAAGTCTAGATAAATTCCACCCAGGATCTTTTCAGGTTTTGACTGATCGTCATTCAATTGTTCGCCTGAAATGTCGCCTTCCGGCAAAGTATTGAGATCATTAGCACAGCCTGTTGTAATGAGGGCTACGGCTAAAGCAGATATAAAGTATTGTATTGTTTTCATAATGTCTTTTAAAATGTTAGTTTAAAACCTAGTGAAACACTTGATAATAAAGAGTATTTGTAAGCATCGGATACACCGGTTAATGAGGCTCTAGGATCATATCCCTTTCTCTTGGACCATAAATAGAGATTGTTTCCTGTAGCATAGATCTTTAATGCTGATAAACCGATCTGTTTCACAAAATCATCAGATAGCTGATACGATAATGTTACATCCTGAAGACTGATATAGTCAGACTTAACCAGATATAATGTTGAATGTCCATTCTGGTTGGTTGAACTAAGATCCACACGTGGTAAGGCTGCAGTAGGATTTTCCGGAGTCCACGTTTTATCAAGATCAGTGGTGTAGTTAGAACCGTAAGTATCAGAGTGGAAGAGGGATCTGTAAATATCATCATAGCCATATCCGCCAAACTGATAAGCAAAATTAACAGACAGATTTACTCTCTTATAGGTAATATCTGTTCCAAACCCACCATATACCTTCGGAATAGCAGATTTTCCGGTATTGTAATCACTTGCTTCCTTATAATTATTGGTCACTGTTTTTTCTACTTGTTGGGTGGTTGGGTTGATTGTATTTTTATACCATAATGCATCCCCGTTCTCCGGATTCACTCCCGCAAACTCTTTTAAATAATAGGTATATCGGTCTCCGCCTTCAGCAAGAACAAACAATCCTGAAACAAGACCTGTAGCTTTTTGTTGGTCCGGTAACTTTGTAATCTTATTTTTGTAATGAGTGGCATTGGCGTAGAAATTCCACTGAATATCATCTGTACGAAGAATATCAACATTGATATTTGCCTGTATACCCTTATTAGTCATATCTCCTATATTTCCATATTTTACATAGGAACCAGCATTAGATGGAGGTAATGGAAGAGTATAGATCATATCCGATACCTTTCTCTCAAAATAATCAGCATTTAAATTCACCCTGTTGTTGAGTAGAGAGATTTCAAAACCGGCATTCAGGTTTTTGGAAGTTTCCCATTTTAAATCTCTGTTTCCTTGTTTTTTTAAAGTAAGGACAGGTTTTCCATCTCCAAAATCATTAATTCCATAAATATCCTGATAAGCATAGTAATCTCTGGTGCTGCTGTTCAGTAATATATTATCATTTCCCTGCTGTCCATAAGAAGCTTTCAGTTTTAATGCATTGATAACCTTGTTGTCTTTAAGAAAGTCTTCTTTAGCAACATTCCATGCTGCTCCTAAACCATAAAATGTACCCCATCTGCTTTCCGGAGCAAATACAGAAGAGCCATCTCTACGCACATTTGCATTAAAGAAATACTTATTATCATAGTTGTATAATAACCTGGAAAAATATCCTTCTACTGCATATTCGTATCCGCTTCCAGACAGGTCTGTGATTTTTACACCATTATCAAAAGCCCATGATTCAGGTAATAAAAGCTGTTGTTTAGTTCCGGAAAAGCCTTCATTTTTTGTTTTGTTCAATTCATGACCAACAAGAATATTGAAGTTATGCTTGTCAAATTTTTTCTGATATGTAAGCAACTGCTGATGGTTTAGTGTATAGTTAAATACAGATTCCTGAGTAATAGTTCCGCCTACCGATGAAGAAGTTCCTCCCAGTGTATTTCCGAACTGAAGGTTTCTTAAGTTTTCAAGATATGCTCCAAAACTGTAAGTGAAATCCAATCCTTTAATGATTTCATAGTTTAACCCCAGATTGATATTGCTGATATTACTTACTCTTTGAGATTTATCCTGCTGAAGATTTCCTACCGGGTTTTCAAAAACAGCATAAGATCTTGTTGCACCATTAGGCCCCTGTCCGTCTCCATAATCATATAGAGGATTTCCGTGGTTATCATACAATTGCTGGTAATTATCATTTCTAAGGAAAACCGGATAGAAAGGCGCTATATTTCTGGCAAACTGGAATGGATTGGAAAATCCACCCGTTTCTCCGAAATTCTGTTTGCTGTAAGTATAAGAAAGCGCTGTGGTTAATCTTAACTTTGGCGTAATAGAGTAGTCTACATTTGATCTGATCCCGAATCTTTCAAAACCGGAACCAATAAGATATCCTTTATCATCCAGGTAATTTAAAGACGTATAAGATTTTACCTGGTCACCGCTGGCATTAATTCCTACCGTAGCTTCCCTTCTTAAAGCAGGTTTGAAAAGAAGTTTTTTCCAGTTATCCTGATAAAGAAGCTTGGCATTGGGATTAAAAGAACCGTCTGGAGCAATCAGTTGGCTGAATGGTACATTATAAACATTATATCCAAGCCCGTTCAGAGCAGAAAGCCCTACAGCGTGAGGCGTTGTAGTGGAAGGAACAGCACCCGGCTGCTTCTGTCTTGCAATTTCCCCAATTCTACCTCTGTTATAATAAGCGGTATAATAATCCTGTGGTGAAGTATACACCGAATAATCTTCAATAGACCTGAAGTTAACTCCTGTTTTGATATCAAGATCAACGCTCAGTTTCTTGTTTTTACCTCTTTTGGTATTTACAATAATAACCCCATTGGCCCCTCTGGAACCATATAAAGCGTTGGAAGAAGCATCTTCCAGAAAAGAAATACTTTCAATATCTGCTGAAGAAATACTGTTCAGGTCGCCACTATAAGGGATGCCATCCAGAACAATTAAAGGATCACTGGAGGCATTTATAGACCCAATTCCTCTCATTCTTATCGTAGGTTGGGAACCTGGCTGCCCGGAAGAAATCACCTGAACTCCAGCTACTTTACCGCCAATTCCCTGAAGAACATTTCCATTTTGAAGATTTCCCAGGTCTTTAGCCTTCAGAGACTGCACAGATCCTGTGATTTCTTCCTTTTTTTGTTTCCCGAAGGCTACCACCACCACTTCTTTGATGGCTGTCTCCTGCGAAAGACTGTCTTTTTTCTGTGCAAAGCCATATTCTGCGAATAAGAGCACGGCCAATACACCAAGTTTGCATTGTTTTTTTCTCATTATATTAATCTTAGGTTTTAAAAATTGAATTGTGTATTACTTTTATCTTTCCGTTTAGGAAAAAATAAGTCCCTGCCTCCCTTTTGTGAGGAGGTATCAGAAAGAAAATGTTAAAATAGAGGAGGTGTACCCGGATTAAATAGGCCTTTAGCTTATCGGGCTTTAATTCCTACAATAATGTGCATATTTCTTTGGGAGTTATGGCATCATCATTTTACACATCATAGATTCAAAGCACATCTTTTTAGAAGTAGTGTTGTGCTGTGAAAGGCCATTCCCTGTACAATCCTTATGTTGAACAGAAGCTGTAGCCATGATAGTGTATAGGTAAGAATTAAAGTCATTCTTATTCATGAGAATAGAGTTTTATTTTTTAACTGGGTCAAAATTATCTAATAATTCATAAAACTTTGTTAAAAGCGGATATGAGAAAAATCATATTAGTCTACTAATTTAGTAGGATAAATGAAATTATAAACTTCCAAACTCTTTTTTCGATATTTAAGTTGCTGTAGTATAGTTGTTTGTGTTTTTATTGATTAAGATTTTCAATTTTTTAAAAAATTCCATTTTCGAGGATGAATAAAAATTAACACAATAAGTCTATTGTTTTTGTAGACTTTTTGCGTATTTTGCGCCCTATTTCTTTTTAGGGAGCTTTATCCCGCTATCCACTCATACTCCTCACGCCATGGCTAAGGCTTAGTCGTGTTGCGGGGTAACCGTTACTATCGGGCTAGGGAAGAATGATGGAAGATGAAAATGTATCAATAAAAGGTTTATCATTTGTTTTTTAAGATTGAAACCCTTTTACCAAAAAAATAATTATATTTTTGAATACTGTAATGGCAAAGTCTTTTTGTCAGCTGCAGGTTACTATTATTATGAGAAAATACCTTACCTATATTTTAATGTTGGGATTTCCTCTGTTGGGAGCCCAAACTAAAGTGGCAGAAAAAACCACTTATCAGGATAAATGGACGTTGCTGGAGAAAGAAAATGCAGCAATGGCCTTTGATGCAGATGTAAAATTATCTGATGCTGAGATCACCTTGGATAAAAAATTATTCCAGATCAGAAAGCAGTTGCTTACCGAAACTTACAAACAGCATATTCCTTTATATAACCGTTCTTTTAATGAAATAAAACCATTGATAGAATCCAGTAAGCTTTTTAAAGTTATTCAGACTATGCCGAAAGGAGGGTTGCTGCATACCCATAGTGGTGGTTTGGCCAATGCTGCATGGCTGATTACAACAGCTAGAAAATATAAAGAATGTTATGTATATGATCAAAAGGACAATGATAAGTTTATCTTCGGTCAGCTGGGCTTCTTTGAAAATGGAAAAGTTCCCAACGGGTTTGTTAACCTCAATCAGAAACTGAATTCAGATCCCGGTTTTGAAAAGGAACTTCATGATCTTCTTCTATTAAAAAGAGATAACCTATGTTCCTACACAGATTATTGGATTGAATTTGAAAAACGTTTCCAGCGCATTAACCTGCTGCTGCCTTATCGCCCTTTCTTTAAAGAATACTATCTGAAAGGTTTCCAGGATTTAGCTAAAGATAAAGTGCAGCACGTTGAAATCAGATATGTATTTGACGAACTGTATGATTTTCAACATGGGAAATACCCATTGGAAACATGTATTACAGATCTTCAGGATATTGTGAAACAAATGCGCCAGTCGGATCCTCAGTTCAGTCTGAAACTGATTTATTCAAGCTTTAAATTCTTAGATTCAGAAAGCATTGAAAAACAACTTGAAGTAGCCTTTAAGCTAAAGAAACAATTTCCGGATATGATTTCCGGTTTTGATCTTGTGGCCGATGAAGCTGCCGGAAACAGCATAAACTCTTTCCAGAAAAACTGGACGAAGCTTAATGAGATCACCAAGAAGTCAGGAGTAGAAATGCCTTTGTTTCTCCATGCGGGGGAAAGCACTTCTGTTTTCAATAAAAATATACTGGATATTACTTTACTGAACAACCAAAGAATTGGCCATGGCCTTAACCTGATTTACTTTCCAAAATCAATGGAGCTTATAAAAAAGCAGAATAAATTGGTGGAAGTAAGTCCTATCAGTAACCAGATTTTGGGGTACGTGAGTGATTTGAGAAACCATCCTGCAAGGGTCTTATTAAGCAATGGAGTACAATGCTCCATTAATAGTGATGATCCTGCAGTATACGGTTATGAAGGGTTGAGTTATGACTTTTGGGTTGCCTATGTTAATTGGGAATTGGATGTAAAAGCTTTAAAGAAGTTGGTGTTTAACTCCATTAATTATTCTTCTTTGAATAAAAATGAAAAGAAACAGGCTGTAGAATCGCTGAACGCACAATGGAATGATTTTGTTCAGAAGACCAATCAGCAACTGAATTAATACCCGGATAAAAAAGAATATATTTTTAATATCAATCTTATCAATATCAACCGCACCATTTTTTAATAGTGCGGTTTTATTTTAGTTCCTGATTTTATTTTCGATGATCATATTTAAAAAATAAAATGGAGCAGATTGATTTTACGACAAGTTCTGTCGCCATTCTGTAGTAGATTTGTAGAATCAATGAAGGATCATGGGATCTCAGTGAGATTTCCTAATGTGTGGAAATAATTTGTATTAAATCACAATGAATATGACTTGTGTGAATGAAAAAAAGTTAAATTTGCGCAAATTTAAAAAGCTAATTACGAACTCAAAATAACACAGGAATGAAAAAGATTTATCTTGGTGCATTTACTTTGTG
>NZ_MAYF01000329.1 GCF_001684955.1 Chryseobacterium contaminans
GATAAGAACCTTTTGGCGATCAACAAAAGCTTCCAAAGTCACCCATTCGTTATGCTGGACAGGCAGCCTCAGACCTTATTCACAAAAGATTCCACCAATATTTACCTTTTTTTACAGAAGAAAAAGACCAATACTTTTGATGGCGTCATTGGTTTTGGAAATGACAAGACTGACAAATTCACATTAAACGGTACTATGAATGTGAATTTCAGGAATATGTTCAATGGCTTCGAGACGATCAACCTCTACTGGCAGAGAAACCCGGACAGAGGTCAAACCTTTGATCTTCAGGTGGACATTCCTTACCTATTTAAGTCTAATGTTGGGATGAATACAAAGGTGAATATCTACAGACAGGATTCTACATTTGCCAATGTAAAATTCCTTCCGGCATTTTACTATCATATTAATAACCGTAACAAAATCGGTCTTCGTGCCACTCTGGAAAACTCAACTGTGATAGATTCCCTGTATGCTATCGGGAAAGACTATAACAAAAAAGGGATCGGGATCTGGTTTGAAATGACCGAGCCTACCGATATTGATCTTTTTCTTTACAAGACAAGAATCAATGCCGGATATGATTATTTAACAACAACTTACACCAAAGGAAATATAAAAGCTGCCCAAAACCAGTTCTATTTCTCAGGAGAGCATAATTACCATATTTCGGGCAACCATTTCCTCAATATCAAAGGAGAAGGAGCTATGATGGATTCTAAAATCGAATTCTCTGCCAATGAACTTTACCGTTTCGGAGGGTGGAATTCTATGCGTGGATTTAATGAGAACTCCCTTGCCGCCGACTTTTATTATTACGGAAGTCTGGAATACCGGTACCTCATTGGCAGCCAGGCATTCTTTGATCTCTTTGGACAATACGGACAACTCAATAACAAATCCCTTAATGTAAAGCCTAAGCTCTACAGTGTTGGGCTTGGTTTCAACTTCTTCATTCCGATCGGGCTTATGAGCTTTCAGTTATCAAATGGTAATGAGTTTGGAAATCCTTTTAAATTCAATGATATTAAGATCCATTGGGGAATCCTGAGCAGGTTTTAAGGAGTAAGGAAGCTGGATGCAGGAAGCTTGAAGTTACTGCACGGTTACTATTTTAAATAGCAGCCTTGTGATTAAAAGTTAATACAACGTATTTCCATTACTTTTAAGACTTCGATAATTCCCAGCCTCAAACTTCCAGCTTCCAACCCTATATAATAAAACCAAAACTCTTATATAGAACGTTCTTTTCATTTTACCATTTCGTTAACTATTTCTATTAAAAAATAGATAAATCATATTTTTATTTTAATATAGCCTTAAAATTCACGTAATAATGGGCAGCTAAATTTGCATTCAAAAAAAATGAAGAAAACTTTAGCTACTTTTGCAGTTTTTTTACTTCCCTTATATATTACAGCTCAGGAGATTGCCGTTTCCGGAAATGTAAAATCTGAAAATGGCACCAGTGTTTCAGGAGTAAACATTACCGATAAAAACACAGGAAAAACCGCTACAACAGATGAAAATGGGAATTTTACCATTTCAGCCAGCCCCAAAGACATCCTCGAATTCTTTTCCCCCGATTTTTCTGTATATACTGTGGAAGTGTCTTCAAAAAAACAGTATTCCATTGTATTGAAAAAGAACAATGAGAAGCAGATTGAAGGTGTTGTTATTACCGCTTTGGGTATTGCCAAGAAAAAGGAAAAGATCGGATATTCTACCCAGGAAGTAGGAACCAAACAGTTTGAAACCATTACCACACCAAGTATCGGGAATTTATTTTCAGGGCAGGTAGCCGGTTTGAATGTTTCTAATCCAACGGGAATGCAGCAAGCACCTCAGTTCACCTTAAGAGGCAATTCCAATCTGGTATTTGTAATTGATGGAGTGATTGTAGAAAAAGAAGTTTTCCAGAATTTAGATCCCAACAATATAGAAAATATCAATGTACTGAAAGGAGCAACAGCTTCTGCTCTTTACGGTTCAAGAGGACGATACGGTGCTATTCTGATTACTACAAAAAGTGCTAAAAAGAAAGGTTTCTCTGTAGAATTCTCTCAAAACACTATGATTACAGGCGGATTTACCAATCTTCCTAAAACCCAGACTGAATATGGAAATGGTTCTCAGGGTAAATATGAATTCTGGGATGGAGCTGATGGCGGGGTGAATGACGGGGATATGATCTGGGGGCCAAAGTTTGTTCCGGGATTGAAAATTGCCCAATGGAACAGCCCGATCAGAGATAAAGTAACCGGACAGGTAATCCCTTGGTATGGCGCTGTAACAGGAACTATGTATAATGACAAAGCACGGTATGAAAGAGTTCCTATTGACTGGAAATACCATGACAATCTAGACACTTTCTTAAAACCTGCTATTATCAATAATAATAATTTTGCGATCAGCTATCGGAATAATAAAGATATCTATAGGTTTTCAGGAAACTTCATGAATTATGATGACAGGGTTCCCAACTCTTATCTTCAGAGATATGGAATCAATTTTTCTTCTGAAAATCACCTGGGAGACAAATTCATTTTTGATACAAAATTTAATTTTAACCAGACTTTTACTCCTAACGTTCCTAACTACGATTACAACCCAAGCGGCCATATGTATACCATTCTGATCTGGATGGGTGCCGATGTAGATGGAAACGCTTTAAGAAACCATATGTGGATCCCCGGAAAAGAAGGTGTGGCACAGGCTAACTGGAATTATGCATGGTACAACAATCCATGGTTCGGTGCTGAATATTATAAAAACCAAAACAGAACCAACATCATTAATGCACAAACCGGATTAGAATATAAGGCGACAAAAGATTTTTCAGTAAAAGGAAAGATCTCCCTTGTTGAAAATCACAGCAAATCGGAAATCTTCAGTCCCTATTCTTATTTCAATTACAGTGCTCCGAGAAGTGGCGGGTATATCCTGAATGATATGAAAACCTGGAACCTCAACTATGATGTACTGGCAACCTACAGGAAAAAAATATCTGAAAATTTTGATTTCACCATCAATGCCGGAGGTTCTGCCTTTTATTATAAGAATAACAGGAATGAAAGATCTACGGATGGCTTAAAAATACCTGAAATCTACACTTTTGAAAACTCCATCGGAGCGATCAAAAACTACTCTTATCTGAAAGAAAAGCTGATCTACAGTGCGTATTCTACTATTGATATCGGACTATACAATGCTTTCTTTATCAATATTTCCGGGCGTAATGACTGGTCTTCTACTTTACCCAAAGCCAACAGGTCTTACTTCTACCCTTCAGCATCCATCAGTGCTGTGATTTCCAACCTGGTGAAAATGCCGGAGTCCATCAATATGCTTAAGCTTTCTGCATCATGGGCAAAAGTGGCTTACGATTTCCAGCCTTATTCCATCAGAAACTACTATTCAAATAACAAAGGAATTAGCTTTAACGGTAATCCAACTTATTTATACCCTACAACTTTAAATGTAGAAAATACTTTAAAGCCTGAACAAACCAAATCTTATGAACTGGGATTAAGCGCCGGACTTTTTAACAACAGAATTACTTTAGATGCCACTTATTTCAGAACGCTTGATTATAATAATATTCTGGAATTCCCAAGTGCTGAATCATCCGGTTTCATCTCACAATACGTGAATGGTAATGAATATACTACAAAAGGATTTGAAATTTCACTTGGACTTGTTCCGATAAAGACAGCTGATTTTACGTGGAAAACCTTAATCAACTGGAGTACTTATGAACAAAAGCTGACTTCTATCTACAATAATATGCCTAATTACAAAAATATCAAATTAGGTGAAAGAATGGACAGCTATTATGATTATACCTGGCAAAAATCCCCGGACGGACAGGTAATCCTGGATGCCAAATCAGGTATGCCGACAAGAGCCAATACTCCAAGTAATCTGGGGCATTTTAATCCGGACTGGACTTTTGGTTTCAACAATACCTTTAAATACAAAAAGCTATCCTTAAACATCGGAATTGACGGAAGCATCGGAGGAATCATGAGATCTCAAGTGGTCGAGAAAATGTGGTGGGGCGGAAAGCACCCGAATTCTGTAGCTTACAGGGATCTTGAATATGCCAACCCGGGAACCTATTATTTTGTGCCGAAGGGAGTAAACTACGATCCCGCAACAGGTCTTTATACTCAGCATACAAAACCTATCAACTTCCAGGATTGGGCTCAGAATTATCCATATCAGGCAAGAGTAACCCAGGATGAAAGTGAAGAGTTTGCAAATGTTTTCGACAGAACTTTCATCAAATTAAGATCTGTAGTCCTGGAATATGACTTCTCTTCATTACTGAATCCAAAAGGTATGATCAAAGGGTTCACTGCCAACATTTCAGCTTACAACCTGGCAATGTGGAAAAAGTCTAAAAATCTTTATTCGGATCCTGATTTCCAGATCAAAACAGGCAGAACGGATGATATTACAAATGATATCCAGGATCCTTCAAGCAGATGGTTCGGAATCGGATTTAACCTTAAGTTTTAATTAAAAAGTACGCTATACAATGAAAAATAATAGTAATAGTTCCAAGATACAAACTGCTAAATGGCTCATAAAATCAGTCGTTGCAGCGGGACTCTTAACCTTGGCTTCCTGTGAATCCAATCTTGATAAAATCAATGAGAATCCCAATGACCAGGCCAGCATTGATCCCAAATATCTTTTAACTTATGTTTCCAAGGCTACCTTCCAGGTGGATGGAGACAATATGTACGCTTCCAGAATGATGATTGGTACCGATGGTGAAAATAAATACCAGTACATGAAATGGAACGAAGCTTCTTTTGAGGTATACTCCAAAGCACTTCTGAACACGGTAAAAATGATGCAGGAGGCAGAAAAGATCAAGAATAAGAACTATGTGGCTATCGGTAAATTCCTAAGGGCTTATCATTTCTTTACTACCAGCTTAAAGGTGGGAAGTATCCCTTACACAGAAGCTGTAAAAGGAGAATCAGGTATTACACAGTCTAAATATGATAGCCAGGATGTAGTAATGGCCGGAATTTTATCGGAATTAAAAGAAGCAAATGATCTTATTAATCCCAATGATAAAATTGAAGGAGATATTGTTTTCAACGGCGATGCCTCAAAATGGAAAAAACTAATCAACTCTTTCCGTCTTAAAATACTTATCACTTTATCTAAAAAAACGACCGTTGGAAGCTATAATATTGCAACAGAATTTGCCTCTATCGCAGGAAGCCAGCCTTTGATGACCTCAATATCAGATAATGGTGAACTTAAGTTTGCAGATGCAGCAGACAGCCGATATACCATGTTTAACAATAGTGGGTACGGATCAAGCTTGTATATGGCAGATTATTTTATTAATTTGTTTAAAGACAGAAAAGATCCACGGCTATTTACTTTTGCTTCCCAGACTACGGGAGCCAAAGAAGCTGGAAAGGCAATTACAGACTTTACGGGGTATAATGGCGGAGATCCTATTTCTCCTTACTCTGAAAATGCAAAATTGATCACAGCAAAAAATATTTCTAAAGTCAACGATCGTTTTTATAAGGACCCTACTAATGAGCCTTCTTCGGTATTGAGCTATTCTGAACTGGAATTTATTCTGGCTGAAGCTACTGCCAGAGGATGGATATCGGGATCTGCAAAAACCCATTACGACAATGCGATTAAAGCCAGTTTCAGCTTTTATCAGACCTACGTAAAGAATCCGGGACAGTATTTTGCAGGGTTTGATGTGAATCAGTATCTGGCAACTCCTTTGGTAGCGTATGATAATTCGGCTTCGTTACAGCAGCAGGTGGAAAAAATCATCACGCAAAAATATATGACCATGTTCCATCAGTCACAATGGACTTCCTACTATGATTATTTAAGAACAGGATATCCAAATTATCCTTTAAAACCGGGTGTTCCAGCGCCATTCAGGTTCAGATATCCTCAGTCTGAATACAATTACAACAGTACCAATTTAAAAGCCGCCCTTACAGCCCAGTATGGAGGAGATGATAATATTAACTCCAAACCTTGGTGGTTGCAATAGAAATCTGGCTTATTTTTATACCTAACAAAGAAATCGCAAGAAAATCCTATTAACTTGCGGTTTCTTTCTTATTACGATTGATCATGAACAGAAGAGAATTTTTAGAAAAATCAAGTATTTTATTGGCCGGATTAGGAACTTCAAGTGTCTTACACCCGGCTATCTTAAAGGCTTTGGCTATAGACCCGGCTGCACAATCCACTTTTTATGATGCAGAGCATGTTGTTATTCTGATGCAGGAAAACCGTTCTTTCGACCATGCTTTTGGAGCACTTAAAGGTGTTCGTGGGTTTCTGGATAAAAGGACTTTTATCAAACAGGATGGTCATTCCGCCTTTTTTCAAAAAGATAAGACCGGGAAATACGCGGCTCCGGCCCGCCTGGATCTGAGAAATACCAAATCAACCTGGATGAGCTCTCTCCCACATTCCTGGGAAAACCAACAGCAGGCTTTCAATAAAGGAAAATATGACCAATGGCTTCAGGCAAAGGCTTCAGGTAATGAAAGCTATAAAGATATTCCGCTTACCTTAGGATACTATAATCGGGAAGACCTTCCGTTTTACTATCAGCTTGCAGATGCTTTTACTATATTCGATCAATATTTTTGTTCTTCAATGACTGGAACTACCCCGAACAGACTTTTCCATTGGTCAGGAACCTTAAGGGAACAGCAAAACGGTAAGTCAAAAGCGAATGTAATAAATGATGATATTGATTATGATAAAGCCAGACAGGCTAAATGGAAAAGCTTCCCTGAGATTTTAGAAGAGCAGAATGTTTCATGGCGTATTTATCAGAATGAAATCAGTCTTCCCAAAGGACTATCAGGAGAGCAGGAAGCATGGTTAAGTAATTTTACAGATAATCCGATTGAATGGTTTTCAAAATTTAATGTAAAGTTTTCAAAAGGATATCATGAACACATTCCTAAAATGATAGCGTCACTGAAACAGGAAATTCTGAAAAAGCCTGATCAGAAAAAAAGACTTGAGGCTATTATTGCCGAACTTCAGGAAGATGAGGTGAAATATCATCCGGATAATTATGCAAAGCTTTCGCAACATGAGAAAAATCTTCACGAAAAAGCCTTTACAACCAATTCAAATGATCCTGATTATCACAATCTGGAAATTGGAAAAGATGAATATGGAGAAAGACTGGTGGTTCCGAAAGGTGATGTATTATTCCAGTTCCGAAAGGATGTGGAAGAGAAAAAACTTCCGCTGGTATCCTGGCTTGTAGCTCCTGAGCACTTCTCGGATCATCCCGGATCACCCTGGTATGGAGCATGGTATATTTCTGAAGTTCTCAATATCCTGACCAAGGATCCAGAAATGTGGAAAAAAACGATATTCATTATCAATTATGATGAAAATGACGGCTATTTCGATCACGTAATTCCTTTTGCCCCACCATTAAATCCAAGCCAGCCGGTTGATATCAACGGGAAAAGTGGTGTGGAATATGTGAGCAAAGACCAGGAATATATGTCCGATCCTACTTTAAAAGACTATGAAAAAGCAGAAGGAACAGTAGGATTAGGCTATCGGGTTCCTATGATTATTGCTTCACCATGGACAAAAGGAGGTTTTGTAAATTCTGAAGTTTCAGATCATACTTCCGTATTGCAGTTCCTGGAGAAGTTCATCATGAAAAAATTCAATAAAAATGTTCATGTAGACAATATCAGCGAATGGAGAAGATCTATTTGTGGAGATTTAACTTCAGCTTTTAATTCTCCGAATAGCAAAGCTCCTCAAATGGATTATCTGGATCAGAAAGATTATACCAAGACCATTAATGCAGCCAAAAACAAGCCTGTTCCCCAATTGAAATGGTATACTGAAAGTGAATTGAATAATAATTTGCTTGATATCCAGGAGAAAGGCTTGAAACCATCCAATCCTCTTCCTTACAATTTTCATGTCAATCTGGAAGGGGGTAAAATTAAAATGATCAATTTAAAAGAAAATGGTGTTCCGCTTCATCTTTACGACAGAACCCAGCTGAATGGCAATAACTATTATTTTTCTTATGCTTTATACTCCGGAAAGGAACTTTCCCACCCGGCTGTATCTTCAGGAAACTATGATTATGAAGTTTTCGGTCCGAATGGTTTTTACAGAAAATTTAAAGGGAATAATGCTCCGGCAGCAGATGTTATCCTGATTAATAATACTTCAAAAAATCAGGTTGAACTGGTCTTTAAAAATGGTAAAAAGGGAAATATTACTCTGGAAAACCTGTATGAAAAAACTAAAAAAACAATAAGCATCCAGAAATCTGAAGAAAAAATTGTTATTGACCTTGCCCCTTACAAAGGCTGGTATGATCTAAAGGTAACATCAGAAGAGCATAGCTGGCACTTTGCAGGTAGAATAGAAACGGGTAAAGTTTCTGTTTCAGATCCACATTGGGCATAAAATTTCTTTAAGCAAAATATTATAGATCCTGGGCAAACGCACAGGATTTTTTATACGCAAAAAGTGAAATATTTTTCAATTATATTTCATTATAACAGAATAATAATCAATTATATAAAAATTATAATATATTTATTTCATAGTTTATTGATTTTTATTATTTTCACTCAACTAATATTAAGATCATGAATAAATTAAAATTATCTGTTGTAATGTCTTTATTTGCAGCCGCCATATCTGGAAATTTAAAGGCACAGGATACCAATACAGACAACCATACGATCACTATTTCGATCCCTGAAGTTGCCCTGGTAGACATTGAGCCAGCTGCTACGAAAAATATTACACTGGGATTTTCAGCCCCTACAGAAGCTGGAAATCCTATTCTACCTAGTGCAGCCAATACTACATTATGGCTAAATTATTCTTCCATCAAATCAGTAGCAGATCCTACTCGTAATGTAAGTGTAAAGGTCAATGCTATTATTCCTGGGGTAGATATTCACGTAACTGCCGCTGCTGCAACAGGTTCTGGAGCTGGTACTTTAGGAACATCAGCCGGGCTTTTAACACTAAGTGCTGCCGACCAAACCATTATTTCGGGTATTGGAAGTGCTTATACAGGGAATGGTACTAATAATGGACATAACCTTACGTATGCGCTTGCTGCAGGAAGTGGCCCTGGTGGTGTAGCAGCTTATGCAGATTTACAGGCAACTGCCACTACTGTAGCTACTGTTACCTATACCATATCGGACAACTAAGAATTTAGATAAATTAATCCTGTATTAAAAACAAGAAGAAATTGTATCTCAGTTTCTTCCTGTTTTTATATTATTCATAACAAACCTCTCAACTTTATATGATGATCAAGCGTATTCTTTTTTTAATCACTTTGATATTGCAGTTCGGTTTTTTACATGCCGGCATTGTGGTTCTTAATGGACTTACGCATTCTTACAAAATAGAAAACGGTAAAGTTTATAAAGGAAAAATAGCCCTTGAAAATACAAGCAACAATCCTCAAAGTGTAAAATTATTTTTACAGGACTTCACTTATCATGCAGACGGTACTATTAATTACACGGCATTGCATACTCATAAGAGAACTAACGGCGACTGGATAAAATTCAATACTAATCTGGTTACCCTGAAAGGCAAAGAAAAGACAGAAGTTCTTTATGAAATTACCGTTCCTGATCATGCCATAGATCCTGGAAGTTATTGGAGTGTCATCATTGTAGAACCTGTAGAAGATATAAAACCCAGTGACAAACAACCCGGCGTGAGTATTACCTCTGTGGTGAGATATGCCATTCAGGTTATTACAGATTATGCTACCGAAAAGGCCAAACCGGACCTTAGATTTGAAAATATCAAAGTAGAAAAAGAAGAAGGAAAACAAACGGTAAAAGTAGCGATTGCCAATAATGGAAATCTTTATTGTAAGTCAACGGCTTCTATTGAAATTTATAACAGGAAAACAGGTGAAAAAGTAGGAACCTTTTCAAGCTTAAAAATGGGATTGCTGCCTTCTACTTCTAAAACGTTCTACATTGATATCAGTAAAGTACCTCCTGCTCAGTACAAAGCTACTGTTATAGCAACGGATGAAGATGAGAACGCTTTTGCGCTCAATGTGGAACTAGAAGTAAAAAATGATTAAAACCTGGATCTTATTTATCATTATATTATTCCCGTTATTGGCTTTTTCTCAACAGCAACCAACCCAATTGGTGAGTAAAAAAGATAGCTTGACACCGGGAATGTCTACTTCTATCCCTTTCAGCCTGCAAAATAATTCAACTGAGAATATGATCTATGATATCTCAGTAACCACTTCAAGTCCACTTATTACTCCTATTTTAGAAAAAGGAGAATTTCAGCTCTCTCCTCAGGAAACTTCAGTATATCTTGTTCCTTTACGCATTTCAGCAGAAACTACACAGGGGGATTATACTGTAACTTTACATATTCTAGATCGTTCTAATGGGCTGTCTTCAACAAAAGTTTCACAAATTACAGTTTCTGCAAAGCGTAAACTTTCTCTTACTACATTGGATGCTCCTGAATTTATACGAGCCGGAGAAACCATCCGTGCTACTTTTCTTTTAAAAAACAATGGAAATGTAACAGAAAACCTTATGTTGGAAAGTAAAAATGCAGTTGTTGATAACGAGCCATCTATCATACTAGGCCCCAATGAATCGAAAATTATTACCATCCATAAACCTACCAATAAGGAATTAGGTCAGAATGAATTTCAAAATCTAAATCTTTCGGTACATTTAAAAGATAGCCCAAAAGAAGATCAGACGGTTTACATCAGTACCCAGGTCATATCCGTACAGCCTTCGAACAAAGATATCTATCACAGGTTTCCGCTTACAGCATCATTATCCTTTATCGGCATGAAGAATATGGGAATATATAATGACGGTTTTCAGGGAGAAATCTATGGTAAGGGAGCATTGGATAAAGACAATAAAAATCAGATTGAATTTCATGCAGCCACACACAATCCTATTGAACTCAATACTTTTACACAGTATGAAGAATATTTTATAAACTATAAAAGAGATAAATTATTGGTGCACCTAGGAGATAAAACCTACTCTTCATCATACTTAACTGAATTTGCCAGATATGGCCGTGGTGCAGAAATCCGGTATCATTTCAACAGGCTGAGTGTAGGTGGTTTTTATAACCGTCCAAGATTTTTCAGAGATATTAAGGATGAATTTAATATATATTCTGCATTTAAAATTCGTAAAGAGTCTGAAATTTCGGTTGGGTACCTTTATAAAATGCCTATGAAAGAAGAATCTAATACCCGAAATACAGGCATAAACTCTGAAGCTCATCTTCCTTATATGAAAGGGCAGTTCAAGGTTTCAAAACATATTAATCTTTCCGGAGAATTTGCCTACAGTACAACAAAAAGAGCAGAGGGAACCGCTTATATGGCACAGGCAGAGGTAAATTTCGACAAATTCAACGGAAATTTAAACTACATGAAAGCAAGTCCCCAGTTTGCAGGATATTTTACCAATACCAATACTTTCAGCGGATATCTCCAATACAGGCTGACTAAGAAAATCAATATTATCGGCAATTATATGCAGGATGCTAAAAATTTCCAGAGAGACACCTTATTTCTGGCAGCTCCTTACAGAAAATACCTGCAGTATGGAATACAATATAAATATTTGTCTAATGGCTCTATTATCATTAATCATGGCTTTCAGAAGTACCAGGATCGTTTGGAGCCTAAACAATTTGATTACTATGAGCGCTTCTTCAGAGTAAGCATAGATCAGCGTATCGGAATATTTCAGGTTAATATTGAAGGGCAGTTTGGAAATACAGACAATTATCTGACAGGATTTAATGGGAATTCAAGTTTATACGCAGCCAATATATCTTTTGAAAAATTTAAAACTTCTTTCAATCTTTTTGGAAGCTATGCTATTACTTCCAGATATCAGCTGCAAAATCAGAAACAGCTTTATTATGGAGCGAGAATCTTCAGCAAATTTTCAGACAAAACCAGTTTAAGTTTGTTCTATCAAAACAACTATATTCCTGAGGAGTATTTTAAAGACAGGAACTTATTTGAACTTCTGTTTCATCAGCAAGTATTCCCTGGTAATGAGCTTGACCTTTCGGGCAGATATTCTCTGCAACGTGGACAGATAGGAGATAAAGATTTTATATTCTCCATGCGTTATACATGGCGCCCCAATATTCCGGTACAGAGAATCGCCGAATATGTATCCTTATCCGGAAATGTCAGTAATATTGGGATCAAAAAAACAGAAGGTATCAGATTAATGTTGGGCAGCTATTTATCCATTACAGACAAAGAGGGAAATTATACATTTAAGAATGTAATTCCCGGCAATTATTTTCTAGAGATAGACCGGTCAACTACCGAAATTAATGATATTCCAACCGTAATCTTTCCTGCAGCACTACAGCTTACCAACAAAGAAAATGTATTTAATTTTGGAATAACAAAAGCTGCCAATATACAAGGCCAGGTTCAACTTTTGGGAACGGAAAATAAGAGACTGACAGATATTGAAGCATTACAGTCTAAAAAAGAAAAGAAAAAAAGAGAAAGCATTATTGTAGAAGCTGTCGGAGGTAGCCAGACTTACCGTAAAATTTGTTTTGTAGGTGAAGATTTTGATTTTACATACCTGAAACCAGGAGACTGGACGGTTAAGATTTACAGAAATGGTCTTGATAAACGATATAAAATTTCGACAGATCAGTTTCAATTTACATTGAACCCTTCGGAAATAAAAAGATTAAATATCCAGATTATCAAGCAACAGATAGAAATTAAATATCAACAGGAGTCCTTAAAAGTAGGGTATAATGAAATAAAAAATAAGAAATGATTCTGAAACATATCCTATTACCAGCCGCATTTATATTCTCCTGTTCATTGTATTCTCAGACGAATGTTACTTTAACATTGCCTGTTGTTACCTTAATGGATGTAGAGCCTACCGGAAACATTGCTTTAAACTTCACAGCCCCTACTGAAGCAGGAAACCCGATTGGTAGCCCAACACCCAATACATCAAAATGGATTAACTATACTTCTGCTATTGCCAGCGGAGGACTTACCAGAAAAATCACAGCGGCCATTAGCGGAACTCTTATTGCAGGAGTAGATATCAAATTACAGGCGGCAGCGGCTTCCGGTGCAGGAGGTGGAACATTGGGAACCCCTTCTGCACAGGTTACCCTTACCAATACTCCGGTTACCATCATAAGTGGAATTGGAGGTGCTTTTACGGGTAACGGAGTTAATAATGGACACAGGCTTACCATTTCCCTGGTTCCCAATACTTATGCCAACTTAACTACCCGGACAAATACCACACTTACTATTGTTTATACCATCACAGAATAAAAATGAAGTATGAAAATGAATTGTCAATCTCTCCGAAAAGTCTGTATAAAAAGGTTTGCTTATATTATACTTATATTCATCAGCAGTTGCATGGAAGCACAGGTTGTAAATGTCTCCGGAAACTGGAATCCCAGTATACCTGTCATTACTGAAGCTGGAAGCAATTATGCAGGAACTTATGATAATTCCGGAAGTACAGGTACTAATCAGATTATACTATCCGGAACATTACCGGGTTCTTTCCTCAACGTCCTTTCAGGTTCCGGTGCCAAAATGACTATGCGTTATACTCCAAACCCCTGGAATAATTCTCTTACACTTTCTGCGAAAAGAACCGGCGGAACAACAACAATACATGGAGTTTGCCTCCTTTGTACTGCTACTATCAATGGTGGAACTGCTTATATTCCAATATCCCAGACAGCTGATACAACTTTTTTAACTTTTACCTTTGGTGGTGTGTTAGGGCTCAGTAACAGTGTAACTTTTGCAGACATCAACTTAATATTGCAGCTAGCCGGAGTTTCTGTAACGGTCCCTGCAAGCACTTATAGTGCAAGAATAGTTTTCACCATCGTTGCAAATTAACACAACCGGACGATGAAAAGACTAAGAAATAAAGTTGTATTGATATATTCAAAAAAAATCCTTCCCAAATAATGGAAAGGATTGCTTTTTAAATATATTTCAAGTTAGTGTTTTGCCCACCAAAGAGGAGTAAGTACTGCATCTTGTCCGCCCAGTAGCTGTACCGCTTTCGCGTACCCATCCTGATCTGTATTTCTGAAGGTACTTGGATATCTCAATCTTTGAGGGAAGTTTTGAATAGAGTTTGTCATATAATTTCCTGAATTTAGATTAGGTAAATTAACCAACGGTGTTTCTATTGCAGGATTTTCAAAGAAAGGTAATCCCAGTCTTCTTTGATCGCTCCAGGATTCCAATGGAAGCCACGGCATATTGGCAATATACTTTTGAGTGATAATTTTTGTAAGTTTATCATTTCTCACAGAACCGTTTTTGTAGATGGTATTTACAGGATACTTAATCTCTACAGAAACCATATTACCCGTAGCAGGATCTTTATAGTTCATGGTATGGCTGGTTCCCGGCTCCGTTACATGCGTATAGGCAACAGAAGTTCCGTCACGATTATAATCCGTTGAAGCAATATACTGAGTATAAAACTGTGACACCCCGTTATACGCAAAACTATCCTGAATACCTTTATTATAAGCAGCCACATCACTCATAGGAACAGACCATCCTTTTAAAGCAGCTTCCGCCATCAGGAAGTAAGTTTCCCAACTTGCAAAGAAAATTCTAAAGTTTTTACCCTCTCTATATTGTTTCCCTAAAGCAGGCATACATCCTATAACTCCTCTTAATCCGTTTCTTTGGCCTTTTACCCCCCAGTTTCCTATTGTGGTGGCGTTCCATGTATTTACAGTATTGATGGTAACTTTAGAACCATCAGCAAAGGTTAAATCGCCATGATTGGTAGTTGCCTGGCTGGTATAAGTAGGATAAAGGGAATAAATAGGACTCGTAAGGTCTCCCGGAATATAAAATGTTTTATAAGCTCTTGGATCTATTTTGTTTGGAAGTCCATCCAACCAGTATCCTGCGCTTGGATCATTGGTCATTGTGGAGAATTGTTCATCATATTTTATGCCTATATAGTCAGAAGCTTTTACAGCAGTATGCTGGGCAGCCGGCAACTGATCTGTAGAATTGATTCCCCCTAAGCCGATGTACATATTATTAAGGGTAGCTGATAAAATCTGAGAATTCCATTCTCTGGACATTACACCTGATAAAGGGTTCCATCCGGTATCTTCTTTAACTTTAAAATTATCATCACTTGTACTGATGAACATATTAGAGTTGGCTGCTGCTTCAAACTCTGTTTTAGCCTTTGCAGGATCTACTTCTGATATTCTCATGGCAATTCTCATTCTCATGGAATTGGCGTACTTTACCCATTGATTCCATTTAAATCCATATACCATATCATAAGCATTGGGATTGGAAGGTGCGGGTTGGTTCACATCTATTTTAGCTGATGCATCTTTCAGCTCATCTAAAATAAAATAATACACCTCTTTTTCAGAATTAAAGTTTGGATTTACTTTGTTAAACGCCTGAATAGGCTGTGGGCCGAAGTTATCAGAGAATTCGCTCATTAAATAAGCTCTCCAGATTCGGGCTACCTGTATAAGGTTATCATAATAAGGTTTACCCTGTCCTATTGATTTCTTTTCATTGGCGATATCAATAGTTGCATTGGCATTATTCAGCCATTCTGAGATTCCCTTCCAATATTCTACCGTCCAGGAGTCATCATATGAACCACCCGCAATACCAGTTGTCAGATGTTGCCTTGCAGCCGTTTTCCAATACAGGACAAAAGTACGTTCAGCAATATTGGGATCTTGTTGAGCACCCAAGATAGAATTATTTAAGAAATATTCTGGTTCAGCACTGTTAATATCAACAGCATAAGGGTTGTTATTTATGTCTTCAAAATCGCTACATGAAGTAAGAACCGTAGCAAGTGCTATGAATGATAAAATATATTTTTTCATAATGTTATTATTGATATTAAAAGCCTAATGTAATAGTGAATAAATAAGATCTGGTTGTTGGAAATGAAAGATTTTCAAATCCTACAGCATTCGAGTTGATCGCAAATACAGATTCAGGATCAATACCTTTTGCTTTACTATACAGCATCCATACATTATTGGCCGTGAAAGCAACCTTAGCACTCTGAAGGGCAAACTTTTGAAATAAACTTTTAGGGAAACTATAAGATACCTGAATATTCCTTAATCTGATATTGGTAGCATCATAGATGTTCTGCTCTGTAATACCAAGATTTCCTGTTGTTACAGCTGCCCAATAGTCTTGTTGGGTAATTTCCTTGGTATTTGCGGCATATCCACCACCAGACTGTTGTACTACCGCATCAAGCACAAAATTGTCTCTTCTCCCTCCAGGAGCTGTATCAGCTGCAAGCCCTACCTTTTGTAAAGCAGATTGGGTACCTGAATAGAATTTTCCACCAATACGACCATCAATCTGAAAAGAAAGCCCTATATTTTTATAACTAAAACTATTGGTAAGCCCAAATAACATTCGCGGGTTTTGATCTCCTAAATAATACTGATCAGGAGTTGCCTGAGGTAATCCATTTGCTCCTACAATCAGTTTTCCATAATTAGGATTATTAGGATCTTCCACTCTTAAAAATTTGGTTCCGTAAATAGCTCCAAAAGGCTTTCCTACTTCTGCAAAAAATGTAACATTATCATAACCTCCCAACGGATATTTCGAGATAGAACCATAAAGTTCTTTTACCTCACTTTTTAGTTTTGAAAAATTAGCATTTACATTCCAGTTAAAGTTTTCATTTTTAAAAATATCGGTGTTTAAGACCACTTCAATTCCACTATTTTGAATTTTCCCGCCATTAACTTTCCTATTCTCATACCCTGAAAGAGGATTCATAGGTAAGTTAATTAATTGTTTTGTTGCTGTGTTAACAAAGTAACTTACATCCAGAGAAACTCTATTAAAAAACTTAAGATCTGCTCCTACTTCAAAAGTCTTTAATTTTTCAGCTTGTACACTGGAGTCATATAGAGTTCTCAATCTCCCCAGAACGGCATGTCCTGTAGGGTCAGCCGCAAGTTTGTAAGTATTGTATAATTCGTAAGGGTTTAATCCATTACCAGTAACTGCATAAGCAGCACGAAGCTTTGCAAAAGTTAATACTTTAGAAGTTGTTCCATTTAGTTTGTTTAACATGTCTGTTAAAACCAAAGATGTACTTAAAGCAGGATAAGAATAGTATCTATTCTCTACACTTAAAGTTGAAGACCAGTCATTCCTGAACGTAGCGTTAATAAACCAATACCCGTCATAATTAATTTCCAAAGCTGCAAAAGCAGAATTAATCTTCTTCCAAAGATCAACCTCATTATTAGCAATACCTGCAAGATCACTCGTATTGGTTACGCTAAAAACATTGGGAACAATTAAATTTTGAGTACTGAAATAAAGAGCTTTCGTTCTTGTCTCCATCAGTTGTCCGTACAATGCAAAGGAACCACCCCATTTTCCAAATAAGTTATCTTTTTTAGCGGTAAGATTTACGATATAGTTATTCTCATAAAACTTTTCTTCACTGGTAGCATAAGAATTTCTGCGTGAAGAACCTGTCCATACTCTCGCATCTGCATTTAAAGCATAAAAATCAGTTCCAAGTCTTACATCTGCACTCAACCAGTCATTAAACTGGTATTTAAGATAACTATTTAGCAGGGCACGATCTTTTTTATCGGCATTAAGACTGTTATATGCTGACCAGTAAGGGTTGATTCCATTGGGGCTAATCCAGTTCGATTTTATATTGTTTTGCATTTGCCCTTCGCGATAATCACGAATATCAATATCCTGTGGCATCAGGAGAATATTAGAATAATAATTCCCGTCACCTCTTCCGCCAGAAGGTCTATTTCTTGCCTTACTGCTAATGTATTGTACCTTTACTTCTGATGTCCATCTTTTTTCTTTTCCAAAAACAGAATTCATTTTCGCCATAAAATTGAACCTCTCAAACTTGGAATTAGGAATTTGGCTATTATCATTTAAATAATTAATAGATGTATATAGGCTGGTTCCTTCTCCCAGAGTTTCCTGAAAGTTCAAAGTATGCTGACTATTGATACCTGTTTTAAAGAAATTATCCAGGTTATCATATCGTTTCATAGTGGTTCCGTCTAATGCAGGTCCCCATGAACTCGTATTATCACTATTAGCAGGATTCGCAGCACCATTTTGGCCCAGACCAAAACTAGTTTGCATATCTGGCTTCATAAAAACAGTTTCAAACCCTAAATTGGTAGTATAAGTAATTCCTATACCTCCTTTTTTCTTACCTGTCTTAGTGGTAATCAGAATAACTCCGTTTCCACCTCGGGAGCCATATAAGGCAGAAGCTGCACCTCCTTTAAGAACAGATATACTTTCTATGTCTTCAGCATTAATATCATTCAATCCATTTCCCATATCCAGATCCGGATTCCAAAAGTCATTATTAAACTCACCATTATTCTGTTTGGCTTTAACCCCCATACCATTACTCAGAGGAACTCCATCTACTACAATCAAAGGTTGACTATCTCCTGTAAGAGAGTTAAATCCTCTTAAATTAATCCTTGATGATGATGCCGGACCAAAACCACCTTTAATTACCTGCATACCCGCCACTTTACCAACTAAGGCATTAGTAACATTCGTTTCTTTAGCATCAACGAGTGCTTGTCCTTTCACATCCTGAAAAGAATACCCCAAACTTTTCTTTTCCTTTTTAACCCCGTAGGCTGTTACAACCACTTCATCAATTTTTCCAACCTTAGTAGAATCTGTCTTCTGTGCAGACAGTTCAGTAAAGCAAAAAAATAAAGATGAAAGAACCCCTACTTTAATGATCATTCTATTCATAATTATATTTAATGTTTAAGAATCAAATATAATATTTTAACACTATTTAATACCATGCTAATAAAAATCGAGCATAAACATTAAAATATCATTGATACAATTGAAGTTATACTTTTATATTTGAAAAAATAGATGCAGTTTTAGTAGACATAGAAAGTTTTTGAATGCAAAAAAAGCTTGCAAGGAATGAAATTGGAAAAGAAATAAAAGAATTCAATAAATATTCCGGATAAGAATAATAGTACTTCTTCTCATGAAGAATTTGTAACAAATGCTAAACATACATTTGTATGATATCTTAGGTGGTAAGTCATTTTACTAAACTTTCATCCCGTTGGCATCCAGATAATGCTATCCACAATTATTTCCATACTCATTATTTCCCATCCTATGTTTAGATCCTTACAGGATGACAACAGCAATCAGTTTATCAGAAGTAACGATACCAGGAAAATATCCTGATATAAGCAAATAAGATTAAAGAATGAATCGTAAACCCAGATAGAGCACAAGAAAAATTTAACAACAAAGTAAAGAGTAAGGTTGAGAGTATTCAATAAGGTGGTATGAGCCTTTCTTTGAGAGTAATCTCCACATTACTCATTACTCATTACTCATTACTCATTACTCATTACTCATTACTGATTTGCTTCTTGTGTATGGTTCCCTGGGTCTTGCGTATATTTGGGTATAAAGCAAAAAAAAGTCTCATACATTGCTGTATGAGACTTTTAAAAATAAAATAAAAACTGGCGGCGGCCTACTCTCCCGCGTTAGCAGTACCATCGGCGCTGGTGGGCTTAACTTCTGTGTTCGGAATGGGAACAGGTGAGCCCCAC
>NZ_MAYF01000330.1 GCF_001684955.1 Chryseobacterium contaminans
ATATTATTTTGATATCATAAAGGTAGCAGTAATTTTTGGATTCTGAATGATAAATTTTGATTTTTTGAAGAGAATGGAATTCAGAATTCGTGAAACAAGGTCTGTGATTATAATTTTTTACAGTAATTATGAGCGGAGATCAAAAGATATAAATGCAATATTCGCTAAGAGTTTATGAAATATTATGAAGAAGATGGCAGAGATGTTTCACTTAGCTAAGGATCATGCTTTGCTGAACAATAGGATTTATACAACCACAGATTTTCCACAGATGTTTGCGCTTTAATATTATTCCAAATCATTCTTTTTTAAAAAAATTATGGTGCTTTTTATATACAATCATCTGTGAAAATCCGTGGTTAAAAATTTTTGTTTTTTAGTTATTGAAGCGCTATTTAGCCTTAGTAAATTCTAGCTATTCTCAATATGAACCTCAAAGAAAATATCTTCTCGTTTTAATTAGCCACAAAAAAATCCCGGAAGTCAATTCCGGGATTTAAATTATATGTTTTAAAAGATTATTTCTTTGTTAAAGCTTTAAACTTGACATAAGAAACAGTAGCTAGAGTAATCATTGTAGCGATTCCGATGTATACCCAAGCTGGTACTGGTACCGGATCTCCCGCTGCGTAAGAGTGAAGTCCGCTCAGGTAGTAATTTACTCCAAAGTAAGTCATTACCATTGAACAGAAAGCAAACATGGTTGCTACGTGGAATGCCCATCTGCTTCTTAATCCAGGAACTAATCTCATGTGCAATACGAAAGCGTACACCATAATGGAAATAAAAGCCCAAGTTTCTTTCGGGTCCCAGCTCCAGTATCTACCCCATGATTCGTTCGCCCAAATACCTCCTAGGAAATTTCCTACCGTTAAAGCAAAAAGTCCAATTGTTAATGACATTTCAGAAACAATTACCAATTCTTTTAAGGTTGTATCGTGGTGAATTTTATAAGTTTCTTTGCTTGAAATAATATAGAATACCAAGGATAGCACGGCAATAATCATTGATAGGGCAAAGAAACCATAACTAGATACAATAATTGCTACGTGAACAATCAACCAGTAAGACTTCAATACCGGAACCAGCGGCGTGATCTGTGGATCAAGTGCTGAACCTCCGTGTGCAAATCCCATCATAATTACTGCTACCATGAATCCTGATGCAGGAATCAAAGCATTTGCGTTTCTATACAATGCAAAACCAGCTGAAATACCTACCCATGAGATGAAGATAATCGCTTCATATCCGTTACTCCAAGGTGCGTGTCCTGAAATATACCATCTTGCGATAAGACCCAGGAAGTGGAATACATATCCTATTGCCCCAATACCGATGATAACTTTAATTACCTTATTTAAAGTTTTATTAGGTTTGAACAGCTCAACAAAACCTAGTATTAAAAGAAGTCCTCCGATAATCGTATAGAAAATCAATAATTTGAAGTTGATATTCACATTATTCATGAATACTTCAAGATCTATCTTAGATTGGTCTGGAATTACAGCTTTCCCCCATTTTTTCTGATAGTCTGAAAGTTTCACCAATTCAGCATCTGCTTTACTCCAGTCTCCGGATCTTTGCGCTCCGATTACTTCTGAAAAGTAAGGTCCCATTACCTGCTGAGACTCCATGTCCGGTTCAAATTTCTGATCCAGCCATGAGTGCCAAGTGTGATTAGCATCATTTTTTACAGGAACAATTCTTAAGAACTGACCACTGAAAAATTCGTTGAAGATTTGAACTCTTTCATTAAGTTTAATTACTTGCTTGTCGTATTCAGACTGGTCAGCCGGTTTTTTAGCAAAAGCTGTATTGTAGTCTTTTTCCAGAATATAAGTTAACATTCCTGTTCTCTTATCTACCGGGAATAAATTCAATAAAGAAGTATAACCATCTTCATTCGCTTTTGTTTTTTCAAGAAGTGCTTTACCTCCTTTTTCATCAACTTTGATTAAAGGAACTGAAGTCCAGCTTTCCGTATCTGTATTGATAGAAAGGAACCACTGGTTAGCATCAAGAGACTTTCCGTCTGTTCCTTTAAAAGTATCGTGCTTGTAAAGTTTTCTTAAAACCTCTAAAGCCTGTGTGTTCATCGGGATAATTCTACCTTCAAAGTTCTGAACCAAAAGGTAACCGAATTTCTCCGCATGTTCTTTGCTGATTTTGTTTCTACCAATGATTTCATCAGCTGAAATGGTTCTCATTTTTCCCATTGGAGAGGCTAATGAATTCTGTTTGGTTTCGCTGTCCTGAGATGCTTTAGCTTCAGGAGCAGGAGCAGCGTGTGTATGTCCGTCACCTTCTACGTGTACATGTTCCCTACTTCCGTCAGTAGTTCCGTGTGTTTCAATTTTCTGAGCATTCAGCCCTAAGCTTAAGAACAATAAAAGTACTGCCGCAGCTTTCTTTTTATTAACATCTTTCAGCATTTTATTTAATTTCCAGAAGTGTGTTCCTTTCCAGAAGAAGATCACAAACATTCCTAAGAATAAAAGACCGTATCCGATGTAAGAAATTAAAGTTCCCCAGTAATCGTGGTTTACAGATAATACAGTTCCCATTCTGTCCGGATCAAAGCTTGACTGGAAGAAACGGTAACCTTTATAATTCAGAACGTGGTTCATATAGATTTTATAAGGGGTTTCTTTTCCTTCATCAACAATTTTTACGTGGCTTTCGTAAGCACTTGGAGAGTTACTTCCAGGATACGTTTCCATCACAAAATCATCTAATTTCAACGCGAAAGGAGTATTGTACACTTTTGGTCCAAATCCAACCATAATGTTCAACCCGTCCATAGTAATTTGCTTGTAAGCATTTGGGTTTCCTTTTTCAACGGAAAGATCAACCAATTGCTTTGTTTTTGGTCCCTGTAGTTCAATCTGAAGCATATCCGGCACGTTGGCATCTTTCTTTCTGTCGCCTTCAATAGCCATCAGTTTCCCTTTTTTAAGACCTTCAGGCACTACAAGTTTTAATTCATTGATGGTGTATAAACTTCTCAATGCCAAAGGCTGGAATTCATCTTTTACAGTGTTTCCTGTAGCCTGAGTTGCCATGGTCATGTAACTTGCATCTACCGGAGTTTTGATGAATAATTTACCGCCTTCATTTTTGAATTCTACAGCGCCATCAATCGCTCTGTTGAATGTTACCAAAGTTCCGTTGATTGATTTTGTATCACCAGCTTTGATATAAATATTCTGTCTTCCAGTTTTTCCTGTTGAAACTAAGTGAAGATATTCAGTTCCGTTAGGTTCAGCCAATAAGCTGTCTTTTTTTCTTTGGATATATTCTTTTGCAAGGACTTTTACTTCTTTTCCGTGAAAGTCATAAGTAGCATTAAGATCTTTGTGAAGCGGAGACATCAGGTAAGGAATATCCTGATAGTTTAGAACATCTCCTTTTTCCTCGATCTGGATTTTAAGGAAATTTTTATCCGTTACAATTTCGTTGGAGGTTTCCCCTTCTCTGATGTGCATCGTTCCTTCAAAACTGATGTATCTTGTGATGGCGCCACCAATGAAAATGAAAACAAAGGCAAGGTGGAAAACCAAAACCGGCCATTTATCCTTTTTCCATAGTCTGTATCTTCCGATATTTCCTATGAAGTTAACGATAAGCAGCACCATGATGAGTTCAAACCATTTCGCCTCATAAATTAATGCTTTTGCTGTAGGAGTTCCGTAGTCGTTTTCTAAGAACGTTGCATAGGCCATTGCGAATGCATAAACCAGTAACAATACAGCCATTGTCCTGGTTGAGATAATAATATCCTGGAGCTTCTTCATGTTGATATATACTTGACATGCAAAAATAAGGATGATAAACCATAAAGCACTGAAAAAAAGCTGTTTTTTGTCATTTTAGCCCCCGTTTTTCTTATTTTGAATCATTCTTAATAATATTAGAGTTATTATGAAAAAATCAATTTCTAACACCGAAAAAATCAGGATTAATAATACCTATATCAACAATTGAAGACTTCTATGTCTGGCTATTGTTTTTTATCTTAAAACTTCAGAGAAAAAACTTGTTAAAAGCTCTTTACTGATCTCCGGCTTATAGATAAACTCATGTGAACCAGTTTCTATGGTCTGAAACTTCCACCCTTTTGCTTTAGATTTATTATCATTATAAATTTTCAAGACATCATTATAGCCAAATACATAATCATCTTTTGCATTGATGGTGTACAATGGATGATCTTTTGTAATATTTTCAAATGGGATAGCTCCAATATTTAAAACCGGATTGGGTGCAAAGGCATAAAACGCTTTAAACGGAGTTTCTTTTTGGGATGCAAACCAAAAGGTTGCAGTTCCCCCATTAGACATTCCTCCCAAATAGATTTTATTTTTATCTACATTGTATTTTTTTTCAACATCATTCAGAATTGTAAAAATATTTTCAAATGCTTTCTGTTGGTTCATCCAGCCAAAATCTTTTTTAGCAAAGGGATAAACAACTATAGCGTTGAAGTGATCTCCCACAGAAAAAATAGGTTCTTTTTTTACATCTGGATTTTGGTAATAAAATTCATTAACAGAATTAACTCCTCCATGAAGAAAGAAAATAACTTTTACTGGTTTTGAAAATTGATACTTTTTCGGAACAAAAACCACATAAGGAACTTTCAACCCTTCTGTTTCTGTAAAATACAGAGCAAAGCCCGATGCTGCCTGATTAAAAGGCACGCTTTCTGTGATCTGATTTTTAATAATTTCCTGGTTCCAATGTTCTTTTTCCTGCTTTTTAAGTTTTTCTGTTTGAGCCAGCTTATTTTCCATAGCTGACAAAAGCTGTTTGAACTCAACATTCAGACTAAGGTTTTTAAATCGTTCATTGGTTTGCAGGAAAGTTACTTCATCTCTCTTTTTTCCTAGGCCAAGCTTATATCCTTTTTTAAGCCATTCAATGGCTGTTTCCGTATCATTGCAATTGGCCGCAGCAGAAGCAGCACTTACATAATCATAAATTCCGATTTCTGTTTGTAAGGCAAATGCTTCTTTAAAATTTGAAAGGGCCGCACAGTATTCTTTTGCTTTTAAATTTGTTGAAGCCTCCTTCATTATAGCTTCATAAGACTGTGAAAATGCACCCGAGAAGCATACCAGACAAGATAATAATAGAATTTTCATGTTATTTTTATTTCAAAAATAAGCAATCATATTCAAATATTTTCATCAGAGAACATTGAAATACAACAGGTTATTTCTTTATTTCCCCAATAAAATCCGTTTTCTTATTTTACTTAAAAATTCATGGGTAATTCCAAGATAAGAGGCCACCTGTTGCTGGGTAAGCTTTTGTTCAAGTCCTGGGTATTTTTCCAGAAATTCAAGATAACGTTTATCTGCCGTTTTACCTGTTAAAGAAAGAATTCTTCTCTGCAATGCTACTGATGACCGCTGATTCATAATTCTAAAAAGCTTTTCGATCTGAGGCATGGCTTCATAAAGCGCTTCCTTATCTTTTTTTGAGATTAACAGGACTTCACTATCCATAAGGGCTTCAATATTTAAAATACTGGGAACATCATTGAGAAGACTATCAATATCCGTAATCCACCACCCTTCTATTGCAAAATACAAGGTCTGTTCAAAACCATCTTCATTCAGATAATAAATTTTAAAACATCCATTCAGGACAAATCCTTCAAAAAGGCAATAGTCTCCTTCTTTCAGAACAGTTTCTTTCTTTTTAAAACTTTTTAACTGGAAAGGTTTAGAAAACTGATCAAATTCTTCCTTGGAAAGATGAATATAACGGCTTATATTTTGGTAAAGCAGATTCAGCATGGTATTATTTAACAAAAATAAAGATATCAATATTTCTGATATCTTTATGGTCTGATAAGGTGGTTATTTTTTATTTCTCTTTTAAGAAATCTTTTGTATTTACGATTTTTGCATAAAGACCACCCAATGCAGAGATTCCTGCTAAAAAGGACTTTTGCACTTCTGATGCTTTTACAGTCCGTCCATTAAGTTCCCTATCTCTTGTAGCTGTAGCATCCCCAATAATCATATTATTAAATCCAAAATCAAAAGAAGCTCTTGTGGTAGATTCAACACAAACATCTGTCATCATTCCGGTAATAACCAGATCTTTAATATTTTCCGACTGGAGATATTTTAACAGATCCGTTTCTCTGAAACTATTGGGAAAATGCTTTTCAATCACCTTTTCACCAGCCAAAGGAGAAACCAGTGAATGAATTTCGGCTCCCGAAGTTCCCGGTAGGAAGAAAGTTGCTCCCTCATTGGTTGAAATATGACGAATATGAATTACAGGGAGTTTATTTTTCCTGAAATATTCTAATACCTGTTGAGTATTTGTGCCGGCCAGCTCAGCTCCTTCCAACGTCATTTTTCCTCCAGGGAAATAATCGTTTTGTACATCGATGATTAATAATGCTGTTTTTTCCATTTTTCTTTTTTGTTGTGCGTTAATTGACACGAGTGATAATAAACACAGGCATAAAGTCAAAGTGCTTTTCAATAGATTTTTCATTGATTCTTTTTTATGAGACAAAACTAGTAAGCTTTATACACCTGGCATTTGAACTAGTTCAAAAAAGGATATTCATTACAAAATAAAAACCGAAGAATTTTCTTCGGTTTTTTACTTTATCTTATTTCCAATAACTCCATTTCAGTCCGTCAAATACAGCCATGGTTTTACTCACTGTATCATAACAGATCATTCCTGGATATGGGTTTTTAACATTAATATGAGGATCTGCTATTTTGGGCAATACCAAAGCTTTATCAGCTGATTCCAATACCAATACTCCAGGAACAGCTGTTGTTGAGTTACCAATAATTACCCTGTTCGGTCCGGGAACTTCAGCATTAGTATTAAAGGTAGCATTATTAACGGAACCAACGTCACTAAGGAGAACCCAGCCGGAACTATCTTTCATTTTTATAATCTTATCATTTTTATCCATCAGAATAGTGCCAGCTACAGCATCATTCGGAAGAGTTTCTACAATGGGAAGCATGATACCATTGGTTGTATTCGGGGCAAAATCGAGAATTCCGTCTCCATCTACAGATTCCTTACCAATACCAACTTGCGCAAACAGAAACCCGGAAAACAAAAATCCTGTGAGTAATAGTATATTTTTCATTGTTTTAATTTTTAAATGTAAACGGCTATTCATTACAAGATCTTGCAATGCAATTCCATGAAGTTCCATTGTATAACTTGAAGCAATTATCGGCAGTATCAAAAATCAACATTCCTTCTACTGGGACAGCTATATTGGCAGCTGTAGTTCTGGTGATAACAAAACCTTTATTGGTAGATTCAAGGGCAATAAATCCATTAGGGATAGTGGCCGGCCAATTGGGCTGTAGTCCGTCATGACCTGTAATTCCAAATTTTGTAATACCGTTAGGTGTTCCTGTAGCGGCATCTTTAGTACAATAGGTTTGAAGATTGGTTCCAAACGTAAAATACTGATCGCCTGGAAATAAATAATTAAATACAGCTTTGCCATTTACAAAACTAGTGGCTGCAATCGTTTTTATGTTCTGAGTAAATCCTGCATCATCTGCAACCAGCATAAAAATCTTATCTGTCGGCAATATGTCTGTGTATCTTGAAAGATCTGCCTGGAGCCAAACCAATCCCGTATCATTCGTTTTTTGCGCAAACCAGCTTCTTTGAATAATCTTTCCTGAAGTGCCATAATTAATTAAAGAAAGAGCCTGAACATTATTATCACCTGTCATCAAAAAAGTTTTGTCCTGAGAAAAAACAGTTCTGCTGACATCAGCGCTGGGTAAAATAAAATTATTTGATGTAGCCAGTGTAAGCATAATATTATTCTCTTCATTAATACTGTTGCTTACTCTTTGACTTAAAACCGACATATCATCCCTCGCTATTCCAAAAATATTATTATTAAAAACAGTATTTAATCCAGAGTTCCATACCACAGTTTCCTCGGAATTGAGATAATTCTGAGGTTGCTGTAAAGTAATTCCGTACTTAATACCAAGATAAGAATTTACTCTCTGCCTTTCTATTGGAGTTTGTGTTTCCGAATACAGAATAAACTCTCCTATTCTGTCTCCAGCCAGGGAAGTTGAACCTGATCCGCCATCATTATCCATTAAAAGAACCATTCCCGGATAGTTAACCGTAGAAGATACATCATTAGAAGGACCACCATAAGTAAGTCCGTTATTATCAAAAAAGTATTTCACATTGGCACCTACAATCGTATTATAATATGACTGAATACTGGGTACATTGCTTCCTATTGTATTGATAATATCTGTTCCGAAAAATACATCTCCATATTCTTTTTCATTATAAAATTCAGGACGATTGGTTCTTGTTCCAAAAAACGGAGACTGCCAGACTCCTGCAATAGCTGTAGGATTAGAACTCTGAGCTGTACCATTCATCACAAAAACGGTTCTGTAAGTAGCCGATGCAGTTCTTGTGAGATGAGTATATGATGTAAGTGACTTTGTTGTATTATCTGGAAAACCAGACGGAAATTTGTATCCGGATCTATAGCCATTGGTACTTACAATTTCTATTACAGGATTAAAATTGAAGCTTGGAATTGAGGTTGCAGAACGGTAAACAGGTCTTGCTCCCACTCCGGGATCTGCATAATAACCTGGCATTCCTTGATTGGCAATTCCGTTTACTCCACCGTTTTTTTGATTTTCCCAGATGGAAACCTGCGTATTATCTGTTGTTGTAGCTGTACCCGCATCGGCTCTTACCCATATCTGCAAATTATTGGAAACTCCGCCCGGAGACTGTGCCCATAGTGTACAATTACCCAACAAGAATACAAAAAATAACTGCTTTCTCATTGATGTATTTTTAAAGTTTATATCTGTTTTTAATACCAGCCAACTCAATAAGAATTACTGGCTCATTAAGAAAAATGGAATATGGAAACTGATTAAAAATGAATATTTATAAAATTATTCTTTGCAAGATAGAATATCCTTCAGACAATAAAACAACCTTATTAATTCTAAATACATCACAAATATATGAAAAATTTTCACCAATTCAGCTATCGAAAATTATTTCAAATAGAGATAACTTTTGTTTACTATTCTAATATATCCATTTAAAAATCTGCATTACAGATTAAAAATATATAAATAATCACAAAAAAAATTATTCTTGCTTTTTCTAATTTTATAGATGTATTAAATTAAAAATCAATTTCCTTTTTAAGTCTTTAATCATGAAATACAGATCAATTAATATAATTTAACAGCTCTGTATTTGGATAAACAAAAAAAATAACCTTATTTTTATTTCAGCCAATATTTATAGCACAAATTATTTTTAAAATCAACTTAAAACAATCGCAGTAAAAAGTGGTACTACAAAATGTTTTTTGAAGAAAAAAGATTCTTTTTCGTATTGAAAAAACATTAAATTTGCCTCATTGATATTTATGGATAAAAAGACACAAAAAAAACCGACTGAATCGCCTGAAAAAGGCCGAATTTTATCTAAGCCCCGTATATTTTTCGGGCTAACTTTTATACTGTTCTCCGCTGTTCTCGCCCTCTCATTCATTTCCTATTTAATGAACTGGAAAGCAGATCAGAGCCAGGCAGGAACTATGCTGGACAAAAGTATAAAGTCTTCAAACATTTTCGGGAAGGCCGGAGACTGGTTGGGAAACATTTTCATATTTGAAAGCATCGGTATAGCCTCATTTATTATAGCATTTTTATTTTTAGTTGTTGGAACCCTGATCTTAAAAAAGAAAATCTTTAAACCATGGAAAACAATTGGTCATTCTCTGTTTTTCATCTGCTGGCTTCCTATATTTATGGGAGCACTTACCAAAGGACAAGGTGTTCTTGGAGGTGTTTACGGATATCAGATCATGGATTACTTAAATGCAATTATCGGATCTGTAGGACTATGGACTGTATTGGCTGCAAGTATTCTTTTATATTTCATTCTTGAATTTAATCTTCGTCCAAGTTCTATCAAGGCAAAATTAAATAAGATCAATGAAAATACTATTGGAAAAGTAAAATCAATGATGCCTGATTCTAATGAAGATTTTGAGGCTGATGAGGAATTAAAAGAAGAAATTGACGAAACAGCGGTCGAAGAAGAAATTTCACCTAATGTTACTGTAAGTGATATTACCAACTCTTCGTCCAATAGCTCAGTTAATAAATTTAAGGAACCTGAAACGGTAAATATTCCAAAAGGATTTCCTGAAGTGCCGGCAACAAGTAATATTGAAACCATTACAACTCCTAATCATACATCATTTGACAATGAAACAAAGGAAGCTGCTCAGCCTGTAAGCCTGAATCTTTCTACAAAACCAACGGTTCCGATTTCAAGCCCTGAAGAAGCTTTTGATATGAATCCTGCAATTTCGATTCCTATTTCTACTCCAGCACCTGTAGTTCCTGCAACATCTTCACCTGCACAGGAAAACATTAAGTTTAATGTAGAAGTAGCTCCGGTAATTGATGTTCTGGATGATTCTGAAAAAAAATCTCAGGAGCTTGTAGAAAAACATGGTTTGTATGATCATAAATTAGATCTGGCTAATTTCCAGATGCCACCTGTTGAGTTATTAAAAGATTATGGCAGTGAAGAGATTTCCATTAATAAAGAAGAGCTGGAAGAAAATAAAAATAAAATTGTAGGTCTTCTTAAAAACTTCAATGTAGGAATTGCGGAAATTAAAGCAACTATCGGTCCAACGGTTACCCTATACGAAATTGTACCGGAAGCGGGAATCCGTGTTGCAGCAATTAAAAAGTTACAGGATGATATTGCATTGAACCTTTCTGCACTGGGAATTAGAATTATTGCTCCAATGCCAGGAAAAGGAACCATTGGTATTGAAGTTCCGAGAAAAAATCCTACCATGGTTTCTATGCGCTCTGTAATTGCGTCTCAGAAATTCCAGAATACGGATATGGATCTTCCGGTGGTTTTCGGAAAAACAATTTCCAACGAGATCTTTATGGCCGACCTTTCAAAAATGCCTCACTTGCTAATGGCGGGAGCAACAGGTCAAGGTAAATCGGTTGGGATTAATGCCATCCTTACTTCCCTACTCTACAAGAAACATCCAAGTGAACTGAAATTCGTGATGGTTGACCCTAAAAAAGTGGAACTTTCTTTATATTCAAAAATTGAAAGACATTATTTAGCTAAATTACCGGATGCTGAAGAAGCAATCATCACAGATACCAACAAAGTAATCAATACCCTGAACTCTCTGTGTATTGAGATGGATACCAGATATGACCTTCTTAAAAATGCATTCTGTAAAAACCTTAAAGAATACAACAAGAAGTTTGCGGAAAGAAAATTAAACCCAGAAAACGGACACCGTTTCCTTCCTTATATTGTGTTGGTAGTAGATGAGTTTGCAGACTTGATTATGACTGCCGGAAAAGAGGTTGAATTACCAATTGCAAGATTGGCACAGCTTGCAAGAGCCGTAGGTATTCACCTTATTGTTGCAACACAAAGACCATCGGTAAACGTAATTACAGGTATGATTAAAGCCAATTTCCCAGCAAGGGCAGCCTTCAGGGTAATTTCAAGTGTAGATTCAAGAACAATCCTTGATTCTCCCGGAGCAGATCAGCTGATTGGTAAAGGAGATATGCTTTACTTTAATGGTAATGAAATATTAAGACTTCAATGTGCTTTTGTAGATACTCCGGAAGTGGAAAGACTTGCAGAATTCATTGGAGAACAAAAAGGATATTCATCTGCATTCATTCTACCGGAATATGTTTCGGAAGATGCAAACAGTTCTGCGGTAGGAGCTTTTGATCCTAATGAAAAAGATGCATTATTTGAAGAAGCAGCAAGAATTATTGTTTCTACCCAGCAGGGATCTACCTCAATGCTTCAAAGACAATTGAAACTAGGTTATAACAGAGCCGGAAGAATTATGGACCAGTTGGAAGCAAGCGGCATCGTAGGCGGATTCAATGGAGCTAAGGCAAGAGAGGTTCTGATCAGTGATCTGCATTCTTTGGAGCAATTTCTTGAAGACTTAAGAAACTAATCAATCACAGAATTTTTTAATACCACGAATCAATTCCGGGCATATTTGTTTAAATATGCCCGGAATTATAAAATGATACTCAACTTAACCTATAATCATGAAAATTTCATTACAACAAACTTTCAAACTTGGACTTCTTGCATGTACCCTAACCCTATCTTCATGCGCATTAAGATCGGTTCCCAGTGACTATACTTCAGTAAAACTGGATGTTATCGACAATAATACCTTGGGAAATGGCAAAGTGCTTATTTATAATGGGGCCGGTGTTCTTCACAAGATGGATAATACAGCAAGATTAAATATTGGGCTTGATGGTAAATCTCTGGGACAGATAAGACCAAGAGAATATGTTATTGTTAATTTAGAAAATGGAAAGCATGAGTTTACGGCTCTTCATATAGATATGGTAAATATGAGAAGTAAACATCCGGTTGAAATTAATGAACACACTAAAGTTATAAAAATTGAACCTACCATTACTTCTAATAAACTAACAATAACAAATATTCTACCGGAGAACTTTGATAAATATATCGAAAGACCAGAAGTGAGATAAACATAAAGCCTGTTCTGTAATACAGGCTGTTTTTTGGAACAGTTTTTGGAAGATCTGCGTAGTTAAAGGAAAAAACAAAAAACTTTAACCTTAAAAGTTTAAAATTATCTAAAGATTATTAAATAAGAAAAATGAAAAATATTATTTCAAAAGTTATATTAGGAAGTTTTGTAGTAGGTGCAGTAGGAATGGCTAATGCTCAGAAAATAGACGCAAAAGCTAAAAAAATATTGGATGACATTACCGCCAATTACAATTCTAAAAAGAATTCTTACTTCAAATTTTCTTTTGGAAGTGGGCTGAACGGGCAGGTTACCAAAACAGAACCCGGGATTTATTATACCGCCGGAGATAAATATAAACTGAAGATCATGGATACTGAACAGATCTTTGACGGAAATAAAATATATAACATCAATGCTGATGATATGGAAGTAACCATTGCAAAACCTAACGGAAGCAGTGCTATGTTCTCTCCTATCAATTATCTTACTACTTATAGAAACGAATATAACGTAACCTATAATGGTAAAAAAACAGTAAATGGTGTAAATGCAGATTTCATTAAACTTACTCCGGTAAAAGCAAACGGAATCCGATTTGTTTATCTTTTTGTAGATTCTGCGAAAAAACAAATGGTGAAACTGGAACAACATGGAAATAATAAAGATGTTGCCGTAATTGCGATCAAGGAATACAAAGAAAATCAGGAACTGGATCCCAATATGTTCGTTTTTGACAAAAACAAGTTCAAAAACTATGTCATTACAGAACTTTAAAAGTTGAAAATCAAAAAGGTAAATTCACTTTTTGGAAATTTCACTTCAGAAAAAAAATAACAAAATATAAAAGCCGCAAGTTTGCGGCTTTTTGATTAATTTTGGCGCATGTTAAAAATACTAGACAGATATATCATAAAAACCTTCTTTGGACCGTTTTTCTTTATATTCAGCGTATTGTTTTTCATTTTCATTGTAAACATTATCTGGGTTCAATTAGGGCAGTTTATGGGAAAAGGATTAAGCTATTGGCAAATCCTGAAACTTCTTTTTTACCTTGGGGTGAATGTTATCAGTATGGTTCTTCCGCTCACCATTCTTCTGGCAAGTATCATGTCATTCGGAGAATTTGGAGAACGTTACGAGCTCGCTGCTATGAAAGCCGCAGGAATTCCTCTTACAAGGGTCATGACTCCTCTTTTAGGAATTACCACAGTTCTTGCCATCATGCTGTTTTTTTTCTCCAACAATATTATTCCGGATTTCCAGAGAAAGGCAAAAAATATGCTTTTTAATATTGCACAAACAAAACCAGCAATCAACTTTACTCCCGGACAGTTTATTGACCAGATCCCAGGATATCTGGTAAAATTTGACAAAATATATGGAGAAAACGGAGAAAATATTGAAGGGGTTTTTGTTCATAAAAAAGCCAACACGTATGAAAACCAACAATCTGTAGTTGCTGAAAAAGGAAAGTTTGTACCTGCAGCCAACAAAAACTTCTTAAAGCTTGTCTTATATAATGGATATGTATTTGAAGATAATTTTGCTGGAAAGGGAGAAAATGTAAGAAAAAAACAGCCGGACCAGGCTATTAAATTCGATACGCTGGTAAATCACTTTGACATTAGTGAACTCATTAATAAAGCTATTGAAAAAGAACAGATTACAGATGACTACCGTTTCCAGACCTATAATGAGCTGAATAAAACAATTGCTATCAGTAAAAAAGAAAATGCATTATTCTTTAAAAGCATAGGAACTGATGTTTTAAATCAGACCAATACTGTGGTTGCTTATATGGATCAGGCTAATAAACCTAAAGTAGCACCAAAAGCCCAGATAAAACTGGATACGGTAAAGAGTGATAAAAAGCTTGAAATGATTTACAGTTCTTATAACAGACTTGAAAATCTGAAGTCGACACTCGAAGTTAAAAAGAATGAGTTCAGCACCAATGTAAAATACTTCAGTAAGGTTGTTATTTATCAGCAGAGGTACATCTCTTATTCGGTAACCTGCCTTATTTTCTTCCTGATCGGAGCCAGTTTGGGATCTATCATTAGAAAAGGAGGAATGGGACTTCCTGTAATTATTGCAATTGTTATCTTCATCATTTTCTATGTCATCAATGTTGGGGTAGAGAATATGTCCTGGAGCGGTAAAATGAATCCTTACTTAGCAGCTTGGCTACCTAATTTCATTTTATTTCCATTTGGAGTATGGATGACTTATAAGGCGCTTACAGATTCACAGTTATTTGATGCAGAAAAATACAAAGTTCTGTTCAAACCTATTACAAAGAGATTCTCAAAAAATAAAGAACATAAGAGATATCAATAATTTCAAGAAAATAAAAAAGGCCCGGAAAATCCGGGCCTTTTTGTTTCTTGAAAGCTGGAAGAGGGAAGCTGGAAGTTAATATCAGCCACGCCATCAAAAAAGTGAATAAGGTTCGCTGGGATGAAATGCAATATTACAATCAGATATTATCTTTCCACATACTTCCTTTGTTGTATAACCTAAAATAACTTCCCTCTTCCAGCTTCCTGCCTTTTACTTTTCAAAAAAGATTATATTTGCAAAAAATAAAACGATAACTATATGAAAAAAGTACTGGCTTTAAGCCTGTTTGCACTGGTTTCTTTTAATGCTTACGCGCAGGAAGACAACAACACGGATTATTCATTAAGAGATGATGAAAGATATGGTTATATCATTGACAAAAGTGGTAAAAAAACCGAAGGGATCGTAAGGCTGAACGGAGATGCCCTATCTCCCTGGGATAATCAAAAGAAAGTAAAATTTGTTGCCGTATCTGACATTGATAAATCTAAAAAGAAACAGAAATTCAAAACATTGGATACAGATGACATCAAAGAATATGTTGCTGTTGATGATAACAATAATGAAAGACATTTCGAAAATATTAAATATACCAATACCAAAGAAGGATTCAATACTGCAACAGGAGGTCTAAGCGGTAATATCAAAGCTTTCAATAATCTTACAAAAAGTACTCAATTCGCTGAAATCGTAACAGATGGAAAGATTAAAGTCTATAAATTATATGGTTATCCTACCACCTTTTCAGCCGGAACGAGCCAGATTGCTGCTGCCGATGCAGAAACCAAAAGAATGAGAGAACATCCATCTTATATTTACAGCAAAAAAGGAGGCAAAATTGAGGAACTTACGTTAGCTAAAGCTAAAATAATTATTGCAGACTGCAGCTATGCCAAAGGTAAAATGACCAGCGGCTCTTATGCTTCATTAAAAAATGATGAAAAGAAAAGATCCGGTCTTGGCAGATTGATAAAAAGTCAGATTGACGATGTGATGTCTAATGTTCCACAAATCGTGGAAGAAGTTATCACAGATTACAACGAAAACTGTAAATAAAATTACTTGATAATATAAAAAAGAGACTCCGGATTTGGAGTCTCTTTTTTATTAAAACTGATAAACAAAAGCATTGATATTCATCCCCGCTCCTACAGAAGCAAACAAGACAACATCATTTTTTTTGATTTCATGATCTTTCAACTCACCCTTTAAAATCATAGCCAGCAGAGACGGAATGGTAGCGACACTGCTGTTTCCTAATTTATGAATCACCATAGGCATAATGTGCTCCGGAACCGGAGTATTATAGAGCTGATAAAATCTATTAACAATAGCTTCATCCATTTTTTCATTAGCCTGATGAATTATAATTTTATCCAGTCTATCAATTGAATATCCACTGTTATCCAGACACTTTTTCATGGCCTCAGGAACGTGTAAAAGAGCAAATTCATAGATTTTTCGTCCATCCATTTTAATATATCGGGTATCCGGACACCGCTCATTGTTATAAGATTTTCCAAAATATAAATAATCTTTTTCCGTAAGGGTATAAGAAGCGGATAAGTGAGATCTGATTCCAGCAGATTCGTCATCGTCATTAGCCTCTAAAATAGCGGCTCCTGCACCATCTGCATAGATCATACTGTCTCTGTCATGAATATCCACAACACGAGAAAGCGTTTCAGCTCCAATTACAAGGCATCGCTTAGCAATTCCTGCCCTGATAAATGCATTAGCCTGTATTACTCCTTCAATCCAGCCCGGACAGCCGAATAAAACATCATATGCCACACAGAAATTATTTCGTATTCCTAATAAATGCTTTACCCGCGCTGCAAGACTCGGAACCATATCAGATTGAACCGTTCCAAACCGAACATCTCCAAAGTTATGAGCGAATATAATATAATCTAAGGTTTCCGGATCTATTCCTGCATTTTCTATGGCGGCCTGAGCTGCTTTAAGCCCCAAATCTGAAGTCACTTGTGTATTCTTGGCATATCTCCTTTCTTCAATGCCTGTAATCTTTTTCAATTTTTCTGTGATAGAGGCATTATTGTCTTTTAATAAGACTCCTTCCTCGTTAAGGAAAATATGCTTGTCAAAAAATAAATTGGTAATTGTTTCGGACGGGATATAGTTCCCCACGCCAATAATTCTGGTCATCATCTTTATGCTGTTATCCTGTTCTATAATACTTTCAGGAATAATCAATAAATATAACGATAATACTGATCAATATATTATAAGAAAGAGATAATTCTATTTAATTTTCGAAAAAAATTATACAAAAAAAGAGGACTCCAAACGGAATCCTCTTTTGTATTTTCAAAAACTGAAAATTATACTTTCATAATTTCAGCTTCTTTTGTCTTAAGATGCTCATCACAAAGCTTTACATATTTATCTGTGTATGTCTGGATTTCTTCTTCCACCCCTTTCACAACATCTTCAGAAACTCCTTCAAGTTTTTTAAGTTCTTTCAAACCATCTTGTCTTGCGTTTCTTACTACAATTTTTGTCTGCTCTGTTTCACTTTTAGCCTGTTTTGCAAGCTCCTTTCTTCTTTCTTCTGTTAAAGGTGGTACATTAAGAATAATATTTTCACCGTTATTAGATGGTGCAAAACCTAAGTTAGAATTAATGATCGCTTTCTCAATAGCATTGATGGCTGTTCTGTCCCAAGGTTGAATAGAGATGGTCATTGCATCTGGAATAGAAACATTGGCAACTTGGTTAAGTGGAGTCATTGCTCCGTAATATTCAACCATTACATCCTGAACCATCGCTGTAGAAGCACGTCCTGCTCTGATTCTTTGAAATGCATGGTCAAGGTGTTTTACCGCTGCATCCATGTCCTGTTTTACAGATTCTAATATTAAATCTAATTCTTCCATTATTATATTAAAGTTTGATAAATTACACATTAGTGATAAATGATGATTGATAAACAATAAACGATGAGCAATTAATAATAAGCAATGAGTAGTTTTAAACCGCTCCTACCTACTATCTATATATTACCCTATCATCTGATTACAAATCAACTAAAGTACCTACATTTTCTCCCTCCACAATTTTTACTAAATTTCCTTCTTTATTCATATCGAATACAATGATAGGCAATTTATTCTCGTGGCTTAAAGTAAAGGCAGTCATATCCATTACCTTAAGGTTTTTCTCAAATACTTCGTCGAAAGATAATGAATTATATTTTACTGCATCAGCATTCTTTTCAGGATCACTGTCATAAATACCGTCTACTCTTGTTCCTTTAAGGATGACATCTGCTCCAATTTCGATTGCTCTTAATGTTGCGGCTGTGTCTGTTGTAAAATAAGGGTTTCCTGTTCCTGCACCAAAGATCACTACTCTTCCTTTTTCAAGGTGTCTTACTGCTCTTCTTTTGATGAAAGGTTCAGCCACTTTATCCATTTCAATGGCAGACTGAAGTCTTGTTTTAATCCCAGCATCCTCCAATGCACCCTGTAGCGCCATACCGTTAATTACAGTTGCTAACATTCCCATGTAATCTCCCTGTACTCTATCCATTCCTTTCGCAGCTCCTGCAACACCACGGAAGATGTTTCCTCCTCCAATGACGATCGCTACTTCACAGCCTTTTTCAACTACTTTTTTGATCTCTGCAGCATATTCCTGCAGTCTTTCGTTGTCAATACCGTATTGTCTGTTTCCCATTAAGGCTTCACCGCTAAGTTTCAGAAGGATTCTTTTATATTTCATCTTTTATTTTTAATAAGCTTTTTATTAGTGTGGGTTTCCCCAAAATTTGACTTTGCAAATATAATCATTAAAAATATTGGTAAAAGAAAAATATTTAATTAGAAATAATGTAAGAAATATTTTGAAAAGTACGAAAAAGGATTATTTTTGCATTAATTATAAATTGAGTTGAAGAAAATTATCATTTTTTCATTATTTCTATCAGGAATTGTTTCTTATGCGCAAACAGGAACAAATGTGTATCCGTTCTTAAATGTACCTGTATCTGCAAGACAGGCTGCCTTGGGTGGAGATGCAATTTCGATAAGAGATTATGATGTTTCCTTTGCTATTGCAAACCCGGCCTTGTTAAATAAAGATTCAGACAAGCAGCTTTCTGTAAATGCTACCGCTTATCTTGCAGACTCCAAATACGGAACCATTGCGTATGCCAAAGACTTTGAAAATGGCCACATGGCTACCATCAATGCAAGGTATATGAGCTATGGAAGTATCCCCAGAACTGATGAAAGCGGTTTTCAGGATGGAGAATACAAAGCTTCTGATGTAGCTATCGGTGCCGGATATGCTTACCAGTTTGAAGAAGACTGGACCATTGGTGGAGGATTAAATTTTGTTACCTCAAAAATAGACAACTATACTTCTTCCGCCATCTCAGGAACTGCCGGAGTTACGTATCATAATAAAAAGAACAAAGAAGTTCTTTCCCTTGTGCTTAGAAACTTTGGTTTTCAGCTGAAATCATTCAATGGAACCCGTGAAAACCTTCCATTCAGAGTGGATATAGGCTATACAAGAATACTGAAAAACTTCCCGCTAGCCATTACTATCACGGCACACGATCTTCAACAGTTTAATATTTCATCTGAATATAATAAAGATGGTCAGAAAGTGAATGCAGGAAGAAAAATTGCAGATCACTTCTCATTAGGTGCTGAATTATTCCCTGAGAAAAACTTCAGAT
>NZ_MAYF01000331.1 GCF_001684955.1 Chryseobacterium contaminans
ATCTTTTATCTTTTATCTTTTATCTTTTATCTTTTATCTTTTATCTTTTATCTTTTATCTTTTATATTTTATCTTTTATCTTTTATCCTTAATTCTTATATTTGCAATACCCAAAAAGGAAATGGTGTTCTTCCTTCCCCAACCGCTTTACAAAAGCTGATGACGCCTGATTGAGAGATTATTAACCAATAACTAATCAGGATTATTATGTCAAAAAATCAACGAACACTTAGTCAGAAAACAGTTTTTCATACTCAATTTTTCTTCAGAAAGTTTCCGGCAATTCCCTATATTTTTAAATGGCTGATCATCAGTATTATTATTGGAGCTTTAGTAGGAAGCGCTTCTGCAGGATTTTTACAATCGCTGGAATGGGCCACAAATTTCAGGGAAAGTCATCTATGGCTGATTGCCTTACTGCCGGTTGCCGGTTTTTTAATTGGATTGCTATATTATTACTGGGGAAAGGATATTGAAGCGGGAAATAACCTTTTGATTGACAATATTCATGATCCGAAAGGGATTATTCCGTTCAAAATGGCTCCTTTTGTATATTTAGGGACCATTGTCACCCATTTTTTTGGAGGTTCGGCAGGTCGTGAAGGAACAGCACTTCAGATGGCCGCTGCTATTTCAGATCAGCTTACTCAGCCTTTTAAGCTCGACAAAAATGAAAGGAGAATATTAATTATTTCTGCTATTGCCGCAGGATTTGGATCTGTTTTCGGAACACCATTAGCTGGAGCAGTGTTCGGACTTGAAGTCTTCCTGATTGGAAGAATACGCTACAATGCCATATTCCCGGCTTTTGCATCAGCAATACTTGCCGATTGGGCTACTAATCTCTGGAATGTAAAACATACTCATTATCATATTGATTTTATTCCCAAACTGGAGTTTTTACCAATCCTGTACAGCATTTTAGCCGGAATTCTTTTTGGAATCTGTGCAGCGGCTTTCAGTAAAATCATTTATTGGGCTGGTTCTGTCTTTAAATCAAAGATTAAATACCCGCCACTTCGCCCTGTTATTGGAGGAACGATTATTGCCCTGGCTGTTCTGCTCATGGGTACAACACGATATATTGGCCTTGGCGTTCCGGTTATTGTAGAATCTTTTGAAAAGCAGCTTCCTTTGTATGATTTTGCTTTAAAAATGGCTTTTACCATTATTACTCTTTCAGCAGGATTCAAAGGGGGTGAGGTTACTCCGCTGTTTTTTATCGGAGCTACACTGGGAAGTGCATTATCACTGTTTATTCCATTACCTTTTGGGTTATTGGCAGGAATGGGATTTGTTGCTGTATTTGCCGGAGCTACCAATACACCATTGGCCTGTATTCTGATGGGAATTGAATTATTCGGAGCCGAATGTGGTGTTTATGTTGCTATTGCCTGTGTTGTTTCCTATCTTCTTTCAGGACACAGCAGTATTTACAGTAAACAAAAGATTGGAGAGGCTAAAAACAAGAGGTATGAAAACCAGCAGGAAAGATCTGTTTCGGACTTTCTTTAATCCTTCTTACTCGTATTACAACAATCCTCAGCACACATTCACCAGAAATACAACTATAAATTCATATTTTTGCAATATGTTCGATTACAGGTTAAAGGTTTTCCATACGGTAGCTTCCAGGTTAAGTTTTACCAAGGCTTCTGAGGAGCTTCACATTTCGCAGCCCGCAGTTACCAAACACATCAAAGAAATTGAAGTGCAGCTGAGCACTAAGTTATTTGACAGAAAAGGAACTTCCATACAGCTTACACAAAGCGGTAAAATCCTGTTTGAATATGCTGAAAAGATCAGAAACATCTACCGTGACCTGGAATTTGAAATCAGCCAGATTAATCAGCAGCATAAAGGAAAACTTATTATTGGAGCCAGCACCACTGTTGCTCAATATATCCTTCCGGAAATCCTTGCAAAGTTCAATGCTTATTATAAAGACATTAAGATAGAACTGCTTACAGGAAATACAGAAGCTATTTCTGCACTTTTAAAAGAAGAAAAGATTGACCTGGGTATTATTGAAGGGGAATCTCAGTCTTCTTATTTTGATTACAGGACATTTAAAGCGGATGAAATTGTCTTGACTGCTAAGACAGATCACCCGTTGGCTCATAGAACCATCAACGTTAAAGACCTATATCAGCTTAATCTTATTTTCCGTGAACAAGGCTCAGGAACTCTTGAATTTATTCAAAACCGGTTAAAAGAAAAGGATGTCAATATTAATGAGCTTAATACCGTTATCCAGCTGGGAAGCAGTGAAAGCATCAAAAATTACCTTCTCCATTCGGATTGTATGGCCTTTCTTTCTATCAGCACCATTTTGAATGAACTGAAAAATAATGTCCTCACCGTCATTGATATTAAAAATTTCAGTATTGAAAGAGATTTTCATTTTATTCTTCCAAAAGGGGAACAGTCTGAACTGATAGAGTTGTTTTTAAGATTTGCAGAGTAACATGCAATAAGCAATAAGCAATAAGCAATAAGCAATAAGCAAAGGTATAACTTATAGTTATCCAATATAACAAAATACAATTTATTTCATAATAACATATTGTCGAATTTTGAACCTGATTTTAAAAGTTCACAATATGAAAGATTTCATTCAAAATGAAAGAACACGAAAGGCAATTTTTATTGGACTGGCAGTTGTATGCCTTACCCCATTTATTTCTTCTCCCATTGCCCTGACGTTAGGTTTTGCTTTGGCAGTTTTTATGGGAAATCCATTTGAAAAATATTTACATCAATATATTCATCTGCTATTGCAGATCTCAATTGTTGGGTTAGGCTTCGGATTAAAACTGGATGAAGCGCTTCATGCCGGAAAAACAGGATTGATGTTAACGGTTGTAAGTATTATTAGTGTAATGGTTCTGGGATATTTTCTAGGGAAAATCTTTAAACTCGAAAGACCATTATCATATCTTCTTTCTGCCGGCACAGCTATTTGTGGAGGCAGTGCCATTGCCGCAGTTTCACCCATTATCAAACCCAGTACAAAGCAGATTTCTTTAGCACTGGCTATTGTTTTCACTTTAAACTCTATTGCTTTGTTTATTTATCCGGCTATCGGTCATCTTTTAAACCTTTCCCAGGAGCAGTTTGGATTATGGTGTGCGGTTGGCATTCATGACACAAGCTCAGTTGTTGGTGCTGCAAGTAAATATGGCAATGAAGCTTTAAAAATAGCAACTACGGTTAAATTAGCCCGTGCTTTATGGATTATTCCGGTTTCCCTGATTACGATGTTCATTTTTAAAAGTAAAGATTCAAAAATTAAAATCCCGTGGTTTATTGGTTACTTCATTCTGGCCATTCTGCTGAACACTTACTTTCCTTTCATGGATCAATTTAGCCCAGCGATTACCTCTTTTGCCAAATCAGGGCTTAATCTGACGTTATTCTTTATTGGATCTACCCTTTCTATCCAGACTTTAAAAACGATAGGTTTTAAGCCTCTGCTTACCGCTGTACTACTTTGGGTAACCATCAGCATCGGGAGCTTACTCTATATTATTCACTAAAAGCAGCAGCACCCTTCTGAAACCAGTAGGGTGCTGCCTATTAAATGTGGAAATGTTTATTTCATAATTCAATAACGTCTTATACTTGTCCACAGTTATAAACCTGTGGGCAGCCCATGTATATGGAGCAATAATCCGGACCTGTAACAGCTCCTGAGCAACTGCATCCGCAAAGAGATAAATCCGGCTTACCGCTTATTCCCCCTGTAATACTTTTAAGATCTTGTTTTTTTAGCTTTTTAGCATTTTTAATAATGTTCATGTGATTTGTTTTTGGATTAAACAATATAGTTTTAGTTACTTTCCAAAGTTAAACAAATATTAATTACCTGCAACAAAATTATCTTTAAATTTCAATAATTTATTGATTTAAATACGATTATGATACCACAAAATAAGACAAAACTATTTTCATTTTTTAAACAGTTTAAAATTACTCTGTAAATTCAAGGTCTTTATTATGCGTTTCTGAAATCGTTAATGAAGAATAAAACGCCAATCCAAATACGACTACTCCTACAATAGCGGCACTTTCTATCACTGAAAAGTTACCTTTAAGGGAATCAAAAGCAAGGATCATCACAGGGACTAACCCTCTTACCATATTCGGAACAGTAGTGGTTGCTGTATTCCTGATATTGGTACCGAACTGCTCTGCTGCCAGGGTCACAAACATCGCCCAATATCCTGTACCAAAGCCCAGCCATATGCAGAATAAGTAATATTTTGTCTCCGTATTGGTATTTCCGAACAACATGATTCCTACCCCAACCAAGGTGAAGAGCAGCATATAGAAAATCGCCATTTTACGTGATTTCAAAGCATGGGAAATAAAGCCACTCATCAGATCTCCTACAGAAATCCCTACATAAGCCCACATAATGGCTTTTCCGGGACTGATATCCTTAATTCCAAATTCAGGAGCAAATTGGTTGGCTAAAACCGCAAGAATCCCTATACAATACCAGGTAGGTAATCCCACTGCAATACATTTCAGGTAACGGATCAACCTGTCTTTGTTGGTGAAAAAAGAAAGAAAATTCCCTTTGGAAACGTTTTTATGTTCAATATTTTTATAGATTCCGGATTCTGAAACACTTATTCTCAGCAGTAATAAAAGGATTCCCATTATTCCGCCAATGATATAGGAAATATTCCACCCTCCTGCTAATTCTACGGTTAACTGAGCTACAACAGCTCCCATTAATCCAAAACCGGCTACTACCGAGGTACCGATGGCTCTTAAATTCTTCGGCAGGCTCTCAGAAACCAGTGTAATTCCCGCTCCAAGCTCTCCGGCCAACCCAACCCCTGCAATAAACCTTAAAGCAGCATATTGATACACTAAATGCTCTTTGGGGAAATAGGGTAAAAATCCACAGACAATATTCGCCAGAGAGTATACCAGAATAGAACCGAAGAGTACGGAAAGTCTTCCTTTTTTATCTCCGAAAATTCCCCAGAATACACCGCCAAGAAGAAGCCCTACCATCTGACAGTTCAGAATAAAGGTTCCGTCGGCATCCGGATTAAGCCCCAATGCCTTTAAACTGGGAATCCTTACAATTCCAAACAGAAGAAGGTCATAGATGTCTACGAAATAGCCCAGGGCTGAAATAATAACAGGAATAGAGAAAATGTACTTCAGTTTTGAAGACAGTGATAGTTCTTGCATTGTTAAGTTTTGATAAAAATAAAAAACCTTTCAATCTCTTGAAAGGTTTTTATAAAATATCTTGTTGCGATTATTATCTTGCAATATTTACCGCTCTTGTTTCTCTGATTACAGTTACTTTTACCTGTCCAGGATAAGTAAGTTCGTTCTGAATCTTTTCGGAGATATCGTAAGATAGCTGAGAGGCTACTTCATCATTTACTTTTCCACTCTCTACCATTACTCTCAATTCTCTACCTGCCTGGATTGCATAAGCGCTGGATACTCCGTCGAAGCTTAATGCTGCAGATTCAAGATCCTTCAGTCTCTGGATATAAGATTCCAATACCTGTCTTCTTGCTCCCGGTCTCGCTCCTGAGATGGCATCGGCAACCTGAATGATTGGAGATAACAGAGACTTCATTTCAATTTCGTCGTGGTGAGCACCAATAGCGTTTACTACTTCTGGATTTTCACCATATTTCTCAGCCCACTGCATTCCTAACAAAGCGTGTGGTAATTCTGATTCCTGCTCAGGAACTTTACCGATATCGTGTAAAAGACCTGCTCTCTTAGCCAGTTTAACATTTAATCCTAATTCAGCAGCCATTGTTGCAGCAATGTTAGCTACTTCTCTTGAGTGCTGTAATAGGTTTTGTCCGTAAGAAGAACGGTACTTCATTCTACCAACGATCTTGATTAATTCAGGGTGTAATCCGTGGATTCCTAAATCAATGATCGTTCTTTTTCCTACTTCAATAATCTCCTCTTCGATTTGTTTTCTTGTTTTCTCTACAACTTCTTCGATTCTTGCCGGGTGAATTCTACCATCGGTAACCAATCTGTGAAGTGATAGTCTAGCGATCTCTCTTCTTACCGGATCAAAGCATGAAAGAAGAATAGCTTCCGGAGTATCGTCAACGATGATCTCAACTCCTGTTACCGCTTCTAAAGCACGGATATTTCTACCTTCTCTACCAATGATTCTACCTTTTACCTCATCAGATTCAATGTTGAATACTGATACGGAGTTTTCGATAGCCTGTTCTGTTCCTATTCTCTGAATGGTTTGGATAACAATCTTTCTTGCTTCGTTCTTCGCATTCATCTGAGCTTCTTCCATGATGCTCTGAACGTGCGCCTGAGCTCTGGTTTTAGCTTCTGCTTTCATGGTTTCTACCAATTCTGCTTTAGCTTCTTCAGCGGTGTAGTTTGATATTTTTTCAAGAATTTCAACTTTTTTAGCTGTAGCCGTATCCAATTCGTGCTGCTTCTTCTCTAGAATTTCATTTTTCTTAGAATAATCAGCAATCTGTTTGTCTAAATCTTTTTCAAGCTTTCCAATCTTGCTAAGTTCATCATTAAGCTTATGCTCCTTGTCTTTCGTTCTTTTTTCAACTTCCTGCATTTTCTTTTCGCGGGACTGGATGTCAGCATCATGCTGTGATTTCAATTCAAGGAATTTTTCTTTGGCTTGAAGGTTCTTTTCTTTCTTTATGGATTCAGCCTGTACGTTAGCTTTTTCTATAAGGTTTTCGGCGTTTTTCTTTGCATCATCTATAATAAATTTTGCCTTAGTATTCAAAGAACTTCTGGAAAAAAACATTCCCACGGCAGCCCCGATTACTAAACATACAACACCGACTATAACTTCTATCATAATGTATATTGAGTTTTAATTGTATTCATATCCTTTATAAAATAAAATAGCCTACAATAATCCAGAGATTGAGAGTAAACTCCTAATCAACACGATTTGAACTGATTTCCACTGTCTGTAATCCGGAAGACCGGCACGCCATTCGATGGACATTTGTTCGGTAATTGTTTAGCGTTGAGTTTACCTTTAATGTGTTAGAATTATTGTAGGCAGCTTGTTCAGGAAAAAAAATCTATTTCCCGATTTCATTCAACGATTGATTAATCTGTTGTAATCTTTCGTTGGTTGAATTAATATTTTTCTCGTAGTTAAGAGAAACAACTTCTGCATTGGTTCCCAGTTTAAGGGCACACATGGCTAAAGCATCCTGTTTATCTCTTACATCGAAGTTCTGTTCAAAATCTTTAATCATATTCTCTATCTGCTTCCCTACCTTGCGCAATGTTTCTTCTTCTGCTGCCGGTACGTTCAGCGGATACACTCTTCCTGCAATGTTGATGGTTATTCTCCTTACCTCCATTATAATCCACTGTTTTGAAGCTGAGCAATACAGAAATCAATTTCTTTCACTAATCTGTTGATGTGGTTTTTCATTAACCTATTGTGTTCAGGATTTCCTGATATTGCTGAATAAAGTTTTATATTTTTTTGCTCTTCTGCTAATACCTGATTTCTTCTTCTTTCCTCATCATATTTCACCTTCAGCTCTTCATGCTCACTAGTCAATTCTGATAACTTTTCAGTAAGATTTCTGTAATTCTTTTGCAGAGCCAAAATTTTTCTCTCTAATTCTGAAAAATTGTTTTCTAAATCTTGAAGCATTTCAGGTTTGTATATTCTAACTAGTAGCAAAAATAAAAAAATATTAACACTAACAAAAATAAATAGTCCTATATTTTGATCTCCCTACAAAAAAGGAGATGCAAAAGCATCTCCTGGGTATTTTAATATGATAATTTCTTATTCAAATTTCAGTACAAACATTACAGCTCTTGTCTGTAATGTAGAGATTGCAGAAGCCCAATAAGGTGGCGTAGTAGCATTATCTGCCACTTTCTCATTATTCATGAAGAATGTACCTCTGATAGCAGGAGTCAGTTTAAATTTGTTGAAATAAAACTGGATTCCCATTTCTGCAGACCACGCAAAATTGTGGGTAGTAGTCCTGAAGATCTGCTGCATATTGTCATCCGTAGAACTTGAATTAGACTGTAGGTTTACTACATAGTTTACTCCAGCTGCAACATATGGTCTTGAGTTATACCATCTTCTTCCGTGAAGCTCTAAAAGTACCGGAATGTCAACCAATGTAGATTTAATATCCCTTACTTTATCTTTTTCCTGTAAAGGGATTGGCGTAAAAGGAGGATTTGTTACAGATCCGCCTGCGTACGCATCATTGGATTGAGTATTAAAAGTCAGCTGTCTTTGTGCAAACTGCAACCCCGGCTCTACTCTTACATCCAGATAATCATTCAGTCTCCATTTGGCAATAAGCCCTGCACCGAAGCTATAACTTTCTTTAGTGCTGGTTACAAGATTCTGATTATCTTTCATCCCATAGGTTGGATGGAGTACGATTCGGTAGTCCAGTTTATTCCCGTTCAAATAAAAACCCCAACTGAATTTCTGCTCGTCGAAATCTTCCAACTTATCCATTCTGTTTCGGGTTCTAAATTGCGCGTTTGCAAAAACGGCAACATTTACTGAGGTCAAAACCAGTGCTTTTAATAGAAATTTATTCATAGGTTACTTTGTTGCTTTATAAATTGTGGCTATACCTAAACTTAGTTTTTTATATTCAACTTTCTTAAATCCCGTATCTAAAAGAATTTGCTTCATCTTCTCCCCGAAAGGAAAAGCATTTACAGAATCCGGAAGGTATGTATACGCCCTATTATCTTTGGAAACCAGCCTACCTATTGCAGGTAATATATTTTTGAAATAAAACATATACAATGGTCCCATAAAACCCTCAACCTTTGAAAACTCCAGTATATAAACACTCTTGTTATCTTTAACTACTCTTCTTAACTCTGCCAAACCTTTGGTAAGGTTCTCAAAATTCCTTACTCCAAATGCAACGGAAACAGCATCAAATCTATTGTCCTCGAAGGGTAAATTTTCTGCATCTCCTTTTTGCATGGAAATTTTGCCGTCTAATTTAAGTTTTTTTATTTTAATAACGCCAACATTGAGCATTTGTTGTGATAAATCTAAACCAACTACTTTTGAACCGGTTCCTTTTTCAATCGTAATTGCGAGATCTCCCGTTCCTGTAGCCACATCCAGCACTTCCTGCGGGTTATCATTTTTCATCCATTTTACCAATTTATTTCTCCATAAAACATCAATTTTCATGGATAAAACATGGTTCAAAAGGTCATACTTCGGCGCAATATTGTCGAACATATCCTCTACCTGGCTCTTCTTAGTAGCCTCAGAATTGTAGGGAGTAACTTTAGTGATATCTTTTGTCAAAACTTAAAACTTGTAATATTCTTTATAATAATTTAGGTAATCCTGCTTTCTGAAGATTTTTGATCTTGATTCCACTTTCTGGATATTCTTGATCACTTTGTCATAGTCTTCATCTACATTGTAGTAAAAATCTTCTGTGTAAAGCTTATTGAAGCGCTTTGCTCCTCCGTAGTAATCCTTTCCGTCAATAACGGTTTTATCAAGAGCCGTCAATAACGAATCTTTTTTAAGGTTATACCCGTAATACTGGTCATTCACGTAGTAATCCTGATGCGCAATATTAAGCAGACCACGAAGCTTGTTTACTTCAAATGCCGAATCATAAAGCATTTTTTTATTCTGATCGAAAACCTGAATAGAGTTTTTTCCTTTATTCAAATCCACATGCACATACTGCCCCGCCGATATAATTCCTTCAGAACCGTTATTGATTTTAAAGTAATACGTGTTAGGGGTAGGATTATCTACAACATAATAATTCTTCTTGGCTAAAAAAAGGAAGTAGATCCCAAAGGCAACGATAAACGCCACACCTGCAATAAGTAAGCCTTTTAAGGATGGGTTGTTTTTCATAGATTGTAAAGTACAATTTTTGCAAATTTAATAATATTTTTAATTCTCCGTTATTAATATTAATTATTAACTTTGCATCTTTAAAAAAATCATATAAACGAATGCCGAATACGATCATTATTGGCTCTGGATGTTATATTCCGAACAGAGTTATTGGTAGAGATTACTTCATGAATTCCGAGTTCTATACTGAAGACGGAGTAAAGATTGAAAAGCCTGTGGAAGAGACCATTGCGAAGTTTGTAGAAATTACAGAAATCGAAAACAGGAGGTTTATTGAGGATGATCTTTCCAATTCACAGATCGGTTATGAAGCCGCAAAAATTGCCCTTGAAGACGCAAAAGTAGACGGCGAAGAACTGGATTATATTATTTACGCAAGCAATTTCGGGGAAGTTACGGAGAACGGATATGCGGACTTTATGCCCACAATGGCAGCAAGGGTTAAAAATAAACTGGGAATTAAAAACAGGAAATGTGTTACCTATGACATGATCTTCGGTTGCCCGGGATGGGTAGAAGGTATGATTTTAGCAGACAATCTGATTAAAGCTAAAGTTGCTAAAACTATTCTTGTTATCGGAGCTGAAACTTTAAGCCGTGTAACTGATCCGCATGACAGAAACAGAATGATCTTTGCCGATGGTGCCGGAGCTGTGGTAGTGAAATCAACTGACGAAGAAAATGTAGGGATTATTGCCCATAATACGATCTGCGACAATGGACCTGAGTTAAATTATCTTGAGAACCAACCTTCCATCAACAAAGAAGTGGATCAAAAACGTCTTTACGTAAGAATGTTAGGAAGAAAAATCTATGAATATGCTCTTAAAAACGTTCCTGTAGCAATCAAAGATACGATTACTGATGCGGGACTTTCTATTGAAGACATCGATAAAATCCTTATCCACCAGGCTAATGCTAAAATGGATTACGCTATGATTGAAAGACTTCACAGATTGTATGATGTGAAAGAATACGATCATGCTATCTCTCCTATGACAATCCAAAACCTTGGGAACACGTCTGTTGCAACCATTCCTACTATGTATGATTTAATAATTAAAGGAAAAATGGAGGGTCAATCGTTTAAAGAGAATGGTAACATTGTAATGACTTCGGTAGGTGCCGGAATGAACATCAATGCTATCGTTTACAGATTTCCTTAAGAATAATTTTAATTAAAATATATAAAGCACAAAGGAAATCTTCTTTTGTGCTTTTTTTGAATCAGAATATGCCAAAGAATCTATTAATCACCGCCGGAATCTTCCTTTTTTTGGAAATTTACATCTACCAGGCCATCAGAACCCTTACAGACAACTTCTGGATAAGAATGGGATATTGGATTATATCTTTAATTGTATATGCCATTTTCGCTTATGAAGTTACCCACTACCAAAGAACAGACAGAAGCATGCTGAGAGCTCAGATTATGATTTCAGTATTTCTAATATTCATCCTGCCTAAAGTTTTCATCGTTTTATTCTTATTGATTGACGATATCGTAAGAACCGGAGGCTATTTAATAGGCTTTGCAAAACCGTCTGAAAATTTCTTTCCGGAAAGAAGAAAATTCCTGAGCCTTGTAGGATTAGGTATGAGCGGAGTGCTTTCTGCCCTGTTCATTGACGGAATTACATTCGGAAAATACCGCCACAAAGTAAGAAGAGTAAAAGTTAAACTCCCTGATCTTCCAAAAAGTTTTAAAGGATACAAAATCATCCAGATCTCCGATGTTCACAGTGGAAGTTTCTCTGATCCCAGCAAACTGCAACATGCTGTTGATCTGATCAACGAGCAAAAACCTGACCTTGTTTTATTCACCGGAGACATGGTTAACAATGTAGCAGATGAATTCAAACCATTTATCCCTTTGTTTTCACAAATCAAAGCCAAAGATGGCAAGCTTTCAGTACTGGGAAACCATGATTACGCTGATTACGTAACCTGGGATTCTGCTGAAGCGAAGAAAAAGAACCTCAATACCCTGATTGATTATGAAAAACAGGCAGGATTTGACCTATTAAGAAACGAACACAGGATCATTGAAAAAAAAGGAGAGAAACTATACATTCTTGGGGTTGAAAACTGGGGATTAAAACCATTTCCTCAATTCGGAAAAATAGATGACGCTTTAAAAGGTGTCCCAGAATCCGCAACAAAGATCTTAATGAGCCATGACCCTACCCACTTTGATCATGTGGTAAAAAAACACCCAGGAAACATTCATTTAACTCTTTCAGGACACACTCACGGAATGCAGTTCGGATTAGATCTTAAAAATGTAAAATGGTCACCAGTACAATACAAATACCCAAAATGGGCTGACCTTTATGAAAGCGAAGGAAAATTACTGTATGTAAACAGAGGGTTTGGAGTATTGGGATATCCAGGAAGAGTTGGAGTATTACCGGAAATTACACTTTTTGAACTAAGCTAATTTAAAGGTTAAGGTTAGAAGTTAGGAAATTGAATATTGTAACAAATAACATCCGTGTAGCCTAATATCTGCAACCTAAAAAATATAATCTTTCATACGGGAAGTGGCCATATCTTTCTCGTTAAGAAAAGTAAGGAGGGCATCTAATTTGTCCTCCATTTTTTTGCCCGAAAATAAGTTTCGGTAAAAAGGAATATCAAAACGATATTTTTTAAAATCGGTAAACTGCCATGCATTAAGATAGATCAGAACAAATTCTTCATTCTGTAATGTTTCCAGCACCATATTCTGGTAATACTTCATCGGCAGTATCTGAAATACAAAATCATTATAAGGCAACTGACTGTAAGGAGAGATGCTTTCCGGAACAATACTCAGCCCATCCTCTTCTGTAATTTCCGTATCTCTTTTCAAACGCTTGAATGGAAAAAGGATATTGGCATTATCTATATTGGAAACATAATTAAACTCCAGAAGCTTCAGATTTTCCTGCGGAATTTTTATATCCTTCTGACGAATTCCCCTGATCTGTTTCTCCAAAAGATCCTGAATATTTTTCTTGGCATTTTCAATTTCTTCCAGATTTGAGTCCCGATTATAAAAAGCAATTTCATGCCCTTTGGATGAAATTGCTTTTATAAGATTCTGCAGTTTTTCAGTAATAGAAACCTCTATAAAAAAACTTGCTTTTGTATCATGAATATCTAAAATTCTAAGAATCGCTTTTGTATTCTCTTCAGTAATTTTCAACCTTTCATCACGGGTGATCTGAGAACCTTTTTTGGCTTCAGCTTCAATATTTGCAATGTTAAAAGTCAACAATACCATTTAAATTAAATTTTAGATAAAAGTTATAATAAATTAAAAATCAGATGTTAAAACAATACTTAATTAAAGTATTACTTTACATTATTAATTCTTAGCTAATTTTACTTTAAGATTCTTAATCATGTCTTTCGTCATTTCAGAAATTCCGAAATCATAAGTCAGTCCCCAATCTTTTTTAGCTACAGAATCGTCAATAGAAGCTGGCCAGGAATCAGCAATAGCTTGTCTGAAATCCGGGTTATAATCAATGCTGAAATCCGGGATCTCTTTCTTGATTTCTTCTGCCAATTCTTTTGGAGTAAATGACATTCCTCCTAAATTATAAGATGAACGTACAGTTAAACTTTCCTTCGGAGCATCCATTAATTTCAGTGTGGCATTGATGGCATCATCCATATACAACATCGGCATTCCTGTATTCTCGGAAATGAAGCTTGTATACTTTCCATCTTCAATAGCTTTGTAGAAAATTTCAACAGCATAATCAGTTGTTCCGCCACCTGCTGGAGTCTTCCATGAAATCAATCCAGGATATCTGATACTTCTTACATCCACTCCATGTTTATCGAAATAGTATTCACACCACTTCTCCCCTGCCATCTTAGAGATTCCATAAACGGTTGTTGGATTCAGCACTACATCCTGTCCCACATCATGCTTTGGAATTCCTTTTCCAAACACCGCGATAGAACTTGGCCAGAAGATCTTTTTAAGAAGCCCTTCTTTCGCCATTTCGCAAAAATGAAGAAGAGGTTCAAGATTCAATTTCCATGCAAAAATCGGCTGCTTTTCCGAAGTTCCGGATAAAAGCGATGCAAGGTGATACACTGTAGTGATGTCATAATCTTTAATGACCTGTCTCACTAATTGAGTATTGGTAACATCCATTCTCTCATAGTGCCCTGCAGAGGTAATTCCCTCTTGCCATCTGTCAAGACCGGAAGCAACAACATTTTCCGCTCCGTGAATTTCAACAAGTCTGTTTGTAAGTTCGGTACCAATTTGTCCCAAGGCACCTGTAATCAGTATTCTTTCCGTATAGGATTCCATTTTTCAGATTTTTTTAGAATTGTACAAAAGTAAAAAAAACATGTCAACCATAATAATAAAGGTGTATTTAAATATTTTCCCCAATTGCCATGAAAATTATTTAATCTGAATTCTGATAAAAATAGGAAGTCTTAAGCTGAAAGAAGGGAGTTACTAAAGTTTTATATAAGTTATAAGACCATTAGAAACTCCCAGCTTCCCTCTTCCAGTTTCCTGCCTACCCTGTCTACTTTCCTCTCTTCAAACTCAACTTATTGATCTAATTTCCATATTTTTGTTATAAGAAAAACAATCATTATGAAGAAGATCTTAATTGCTTCGGTTATATTAGCCAGCCAGCTTAGCTGGGCCCAGTTTACAGATATCAATATAGTAAAAGAGGTAAAGGTTAAGAATAAAGGTGTTGTGGTATCTGCACATCCACTGGCCAGTGAAGCAGGAGCAAAAATCCTGAGAATGGGCGGAAATGCCTATGATGCCATTACAGCTACCCAATATGCATTAGCAGTAGTGTATCCACAGGCAGGAAATATTGGTGGTGGCGGATTTCTGGTGGGTGTAAAAAATAATGGTGAAAAATTCACATTAGACTACAGGGAAACAGCTCCTAAAAAGGCTTCCAGAGACATGTACCTTGATAAAAACGGAAAAGCCAACACAGACCTATCTCAAAACGGACGTCTGGCAGTAGGTATTCCAGGAAGTGTTGCAGGTTTCTTTGCTACCCTTAAATACTGTAAACTTTCAATGGAGAAAATCATTCAGCCTGCTATTGATCTGGCAGAACAGGGATTTGCCATTACTGAACAGGAAGCTGAGATGCTTAACAATAATAGAGAACATTTTAAGAAACACAATACATCGTCCATCGTCTTTGTAAAAGATATCCCATGGAAAGCTGGAGACCTTTTGGTACAGAAAGACCTGGCAGAAACTTTAAAACTGATTCAAAAATTAGGAGCAAAAGGTTTCTATGAAGGTAAAACAGCAGATCTCCTGATTGCTGAAATGAAAAGAGGAAACGGAATCATTACCCTTGAAGACCTTAAAAACTATAAGGTTGCAGAAAGAAAGGCCCTGGAATTTGAATATAAAGGAAACAATGTAGTTTCAATGCCTTTGCCTTCCAGCGGCGGACTGCTTCTGGCTCAGATGCTGAGAATGGCCAGCTTTGAAAACCTTGAAAAATACCAGCAAAACTCATCACAGGCTGTCCAGATTATGACAGAAGCAGAAAGAAGGGCTTTTGCAGACAGAGCAGAATATATGGGTGATCCGGATTTTATTCAGGATAAAACATCGTATCTGATTTCCGACGAATATTTAAAAGGCAGATGGAAGAGCTTCAGCTTTGATAAGGCTACTCCAAGTTCGGAAGTTGGAAAAATCATAGAACAACCTAAAGAATCCACTCAAACCACTCATATTTCCGTACTTGATAAGGATGGAAATGCGGCCTCTGTAACCACTACTCTGAACGGATATTACGGAAGCAAGGTTCTGGTTTCCGGAGCTGGTTTCTTTTTAAACAATGAAATGGATGATTTCTCTATTAAACCAGGCGTTCCAAACATGTTTGGAGCGGTAGGCGGAGAAGCAAACTCTATTCAGCCGAATAAAAGAATGCTTTCCTCCATGACTCCTACTATTCTGCTTAAAAACGGAAAACCTTATATGGTAGTGGGAACTCCGGGGGGAACTACAATCCCGACTTCCGTTTATCAATCTATTGTAAACGTAGTTGATTTTAAACAAAATGCCAATATTGCTGTTAATGCTCCGAAATTTCACCATCAATGGCTTCCTGAAACCATAAAAGTGGAAAATAATTTCCCGGAAAGCACTATTGCTGAGTTAAAAAAGAAAAATTACACCTTTGAAAAGGTAAAACAGATTGGTAAAACAGAAGTGATTGTCCTTGATGAAAATGGAAATATCCATGCTGTTGCAGATGGACGTGGAGACGACTCTGTAGCAGTGGAATAAGATTTACTTTATCAATAATATAGCTTCGGCTTCATTCAAAGAATGAAGCCGAAGTTTTTTATACCCTTAAATAAGAAACCAACAGATTAATTTCTATGACTTTTATCAGTTTTTCAGACGAAATTTCTTAATTTTCGCCCTTAAAAAAACAAAACGACTGTTCATTGAAAGCAAAAAAAATATACAATCAGCTTTATTTCCAGGTTATCATAGCTATAACTGCCGGCATTATTCTCGGAAACTTTTATCCTGAACTGGGAGAAAAAATGAAACCTTTGGGAGATGGGTTCATCAAATTGGTAAAAATGATCATTGCTCCCGTCATCTTTATTACCCTTACTCTGGGAATTGCCCATATGACTGACCTTAAGAAAGTGGGAAGAATAGCCATAAAAGCTATGATCTATTTCTTCACCTTTTCTACTTTGGCTCTTATCATTGGCCTTGTAGTTGGAAATCTCTTACAGCCTGGACATGGTTTGAATATCAATCCCACCACCCTTTCAGGAAATGTATCTGAATACCAGGAAAAAGCTCATGAATCTACCCTTACAGGATTCATTATGAATATTATTCCTGAAACCCTTTTTAGTCCTTTGGTAGGCGAAAATATCCTTCAGGTGCTTCTTGTTGCCATTTTAACGGGCGTTGCATTGGTTTTAACCAAGGAAAAAAGTCAGAAAGTAACTGATTTTCTCCAGGACCTCTCTGCTCCGATATTCAAAATTGTTCATATCCTGATGAAACTTGCACCCGTTGGTGCTTTTGGTGCGATGGCCTTTACCATAGGAAAATACGGACTTCATTCTGTTTTGAATCTCATATTTCTGGTAGCTACATTTTATATCACCTCTTTCTTGTTTGTCGTTTTGGTTTTAGGTGCTGTGGCATGGTATAATGGATTCAATATTTTTAAGCTGTTATTTTATCTTAAAGAAGAACTTCTTTTAGTCTTGGGAACAAGTTCTTCTGAGTCTGCTCTTCCGGGAATCATGGAGAAAATGGAAAAAGCGGGCTGCTCCAGAACAATTGTAGGCCTTGTAGTTCCTACAGGCTATTCTTTCAATCTTGACGGAACCAATATCTATATGACACTTGCCTCTCTATTTATAGCCCAGGCTCTTAACATTCATCTTTCTATTGAAAAACAATTGATACTTCTTTTGGTTGCTATGTTAAGTTCAAAAGGTGCAGCGGGTGTTACTGGTGCCGGTTTTGTAACATTGGCAGCAACTTTAGCTGTGGTTCCGGAAATTCCGATTGCGGGAATGACTTTAATTCTTGGGATTGACAAATTTATGAGCGAATGCCGTGCATTAACAAATGTTATCGGGAATTCCGTAGCAACTGTAGTCGTTGCTAATTGGGAGAAACAACTGGATAAAAAGCAGCTGCAATATTGTCTGGATAATCCTTATGAAATTGAAAAAGAACTGGAAAATGATTTTCAGATAAAAAGATAAGAGGCCAGAGACTGCAGCAATGCCAATAGTCAATTTTGCTCCATAAGTTAAATAATGAAGGATAAAGTATTTAATTTACATCCTATAACTTTAAATTAAAATATTCAAACTAGCAGGCTGTACTTTCACATGAACCGGTGATTCTATCTTATTGAACTCACCATCAAGATGCCAGTTTTTGGTATTTACTTTAAATGAGATTTCTGAAACAGGAAGATATGTTACATACTCATCATCCTTCAGCCTTTTGGTAAACATTCTGAAAGCAAACAATGCAGAATAGGTAAGAGGAAATTTTTTAACCAACACCATATCAACCAATCCATCACTTTTACTGGCTTTGGGTGCGATATAGGCATTATTCCCGAACTGACGCGTATTAGCAATATTCAGCATCAGGTATCTGCCGTTGTACTGTTTATATTCTTCATCAAAAAAGGTAACCTTGATGGGTTTATAGTTGAAGAAAGTTTTTAATGAGACTTTAATGTAATTTTTGAAACCACGGTTTGTTTTTTCAAACTCTTTTACCACTTTACCGTCAAATCCTGTTCCTGAAACGTTGATGGAAAGCCTGTCATTGACCGTAAAAGTATCTATTTTTCTGGATTGTTTAGCCTTTATTTTCTCTAAAAGTTCGTCCAGATTTTTATTGAAACGGGTTTCATTGGAGAATCCGTTTCCTGAACCTGCGGGGAAGATTGCGAGAATCTTATCCGTGGAAATTAGGTTTTTGGCTACGGTGGAAATCGTCCCATCCCCTCCAATAGCCACAAAAATATCTACTTCATCAAAATGTGTTTTGATAAATTCATCTGTTCCGGGAATAGATTCGGAAACATAATACAAAGGATTACCGACCTTATTTTTAAGTTCATTCAGAAACGGCTGATAATTCTTTTTGGCCGAAAAAGGATTGATGATAAAAGCTACTTTTTCCATTACCGCAAAAATAGAAAATGCTTCCTGAACCCGGAAGCATTAAGTTATTTAATTTTCATTCTTTCTTTAAATTCTGCATTTAATGTGCCTTTCAGTTCTTCCCATGAAATAGGAATCGTGATATCACCAGCCGCAAATGCCGCAATTTCATACGGACTGTAGTGGAAATACAGATTTTTATCATCAAAATAGAAGTTATTTGAAGCCGGAATCTTTTCTACCAGCAGCATTTCAGAGTTTTTCACACTTCCGTCTCCATCCATCGTACCGCTGTTGATATTGTCTATATTTTTCATCAGCATCGCCTCAAGTTTACTTTTTGGAGTGGAAGTAATATCTTTTAACTCTAGTTTCTTATTGTTTTTAAGATCAAAAATTCTTTCCGAAAAGCCATAGTTGTCATGCGCACCACCTTCATAACCACTTCCTGTGTACTGAATATGCATATAGCCATTACTATTAGATATAAGATTCATATGGGAACTTGAGTACCAATCCTGGGCATAGGTTATATCTGAAGCCCAATCCTTACTGTCTTTTTTTACAGAATTAAAGTAATTATTTTTTTCATTCTCCAAATAAGCCTGCAGGCCAGTCTTGGAAAAATCTTTTATCTTATCATTCTGAAAATAGATACTGTCTAACAGTTTTTTATCTTTTATCGTAGGAAATACCAATAATTTAGAAGTATAAGCAACTTTTAAAGAATCAGTAATTTTTGTAGAATCTTTTACTATTACTGAATCTACTACAAATTCTTCGGATTTTTTATTTTCTGTTTTCTCCGTTGATGTTGCCACTGTTTCATTTTTCTTACAGGCAGTAAAAACAAAGAATGAAGAAAGTGCAAGAATGGCTATCGTATTTTTCATAATTTAATTTTTGGTATTCAATACAAAAACCATTCAAAAGATGAATGGTTTTAAAAATTTATTCAAAAAAGTTAAAATTAAGGTTACAAACAACCCATAATTATTTCTTTACTAAACTGACAACCTGATTTTCTTGTTTA
>NZ_MAYF01000332.1 GCF_001684955.1 Chryseobacterium contaminans
TTTTGTTTTTTACAAAATTAGTAATATTTTACTTTTTATTAAAATATTCTACTGAAATTTAATCATTTAACTAAAATAAGTGTTTACATTAATTTTAATAATAAGTCCAAAACAATACATGGTTTTCTTTCATATAAGCCTATATCTGTATTAAAAATAAAGTTCTTCACTAATTATTTTCAATGTGAATAACTTAAATGTCATCATATTTATTACATTTGCAGGAAACAAAACGTTTTTTATGAAAAAGATAGCGATACTTTCTACTCTATTTATAGGTGTACTGGCGTGGGCACAAGGCATCAAATTTGAGGAAGGCAATTTTGCCTCCATCCTTGCTAAAGCTAAAAAGGAAAATAAACTGATTTTTGTAGATGCTTATGCATCATGGTGTGGACCATGTAAACTGATGGTAAAAAATATTTTCCCTCTAAAAACTGTAGGGGACTATTATAACTCTCACTTTATCAATGCTAAAATTGATATGGAAAAAGGAGAAGGTATTGAACTTGCTAAAAAATACAATGTAAAGGCCTTCCCTACTTATTTATTTATTGACGGAAATGGTGAAGCTATACACAGAACCTTGGGATATGTTGAAGAAAAGGATTTTATTCAGTTTGCAATGGATGCCAACGACCCAAGCAAAAGGCTTACTTCTTTAAAGCAACAGTTTGAAAAGGGAGAAAAGGATCCTGCATTCTTAAAAAACCTTGCAGAGCTTACCATTTATAATGATGCAGAGTTTGCAGAAAAGGTACTGAATCGTTATTTTCAGGTGAAGCCTACTATGGATGAAGAAGATGCTCAATTGCTTATTTCGGGTATCCAGACAACAGACAGTCCGCTATATAAAATCTTTCAGGACAAAAAAGCAGATATTGTGAAGCTTTTCCCTGATGACAGATATGATAGATTTAATCAGAATTTCCAAATGAGCACGATCACTAAAAAGGCGTATAATCCTGATACTAAAACATGGGATGACCAATACTTTATTACAGAGGCTCAGAAATTGGTAAGCAAGGAAAATGCTGAGAAATTATTAAAAAAATTAAAAGCGAGCAGAGCTTTGAAAAATAAGGATATTGCCCTTTATGAGAAACTGACATTAGAAGTATACCAAGATTATTCTAAAGCGGGTTCTAATGAATTAAACTCTGCAGCATGGAATTTCTTTGAGAATGTAAGCAATAAAACATCTTTGGAAAAAGCCGTAGCGTGGGCACAGGAATCTGTAAAGAAAGGCGAAAGCTATGCAAATACAGATACTCTTGCTAATCTTTACAATAAGATCGGAGATAAGAAAAATGCAAAATTGTGGGCTGAAAAATCTATTGAACTGGCAAAAAGTGAAGGGCAGGATTCTTCTGATACGGAGAAACTGTTGAAAAGTCTTTAATATACAGACAGAAATATAAAATAAAAACCGCAGAATGTTCTGCGGTTTTTTTATGGCATATTGGAGACCAACCCGTCAAAAATTCTTTGAATTTTCAACACCTCTCCAAAAGAGAGGAATGATTGCGTCTTCAATTATTATGTTGGTGAATGTTGAAAATATTCAGCTTTTAAATCATTAATATTCAAAAAGAACACTTCCCCATGTAAATCCACTTCCAAAAGCGGAAAGAAGTACCAAATCTCCTCTCTTGATTTTTCCTTGTTCAATCGCTTCACTTAATGCAATTGGAATAGAAGCTGCTGTTGTGTTTCCGTACTTCTGAATGTTATTGAAAATTTTATCATCCGGCAATCCGAATTTCTGCTGAACAAACTGAGCAATTCTAAGGTTCGCCTGGTGAGGGATAAACATATCCAGATCTTCAATGGTTTTTCCTGCTTTGTTTAAAGCTTCCATCATCGTTTCCGGGAATCGTGTAACGGCATGTTTGAATACAAAGTTTCCGTTCATGATAGGATATACTTCTTTATTCGTTACATTTTCAGGTTCTTTTCTCATTCTGTCACTCCATCCGAATTTAGATCCAGGGAACTGTGTACACAATTCATCTGCATATTTCCCCTCAGAGTGCATATTCACTGCTAAAACATCTCCTGCATTTTCATCTTCTGTTGCAGAAAGTACAATAGCTCCTGCCCCATCTCCGAAAATAACAGAAACTCCTCTTCCTTCATCTGAAAAATCCAATCCGAAAGAATGAACCTCAGCCCCTACAACAAGGATATTCTTATACGTTCCAGATTTAATGAAAGCATTGGCAACACTCATTGAATAAACAAATCCAGAACATTGGTTTCTTACATCTAATGCGCCGATGGTATCACACCCAAGCATATCCTGAAGTAAAACTCCACATCCCGGAAAATAATAATCCGGTGAGAGGGTTGCAAAAACAATGTAGTCGATATCTTTAGCAGTTAGACCCGCATTTTGAATTGCTTTTTCTGATGCCTTAAATCCTAAGTAAGCAGCAGTTTCCTGAGAATCATTTCTGTTTTTTCTGTGTCTTCTTTCCTTGATGCCTGTTCTTTCCGTTATCCATTCATCATTGGTAGTCATTAGTTTGGCTAAATCATCATTTGTAACAACGTTATCTGGAACATAAAATCCCACACCTTTTATTGTACTTTTAATCATATAGTTTTATAATTTTGGCAAAGATAAAACTTATTTAACACATAGTTTTTCAAAATATTAGTATTTTTACTTTATGCCAATTGATACGATATACAGAAGCACCCACTGCGAATGGGTAGATGTAGAGGCTCCTACTGCAGAAGACCTGAAATTTCTTCATGAACGTTACGAAATCAATAATCTTCTTCTTGAAGATACTATAGATCCCAATCACCTTCCCAAATATGAAGAGGATGGGAATGTAAAATTTTTTCTTCTCCGTGAAAGTACAGAGCTGGAAAGGAAAAACCTGAACACTATTAGTGATATCAGTACAAAAATTGCGATTTTTATTCTGGATAAAACCATTATCACCATCCACAGAATGAAAACCAGAAGCATTTCTGAAACCAAGAAAAAAATAACGCTTACCCAGGAAGAAGTGACGCCTCAGAAAATTGCTTTAATGATCGCGATATTGATTATGAAAAGCTTTGATGACGAATCAATAAGCTTACTGGAAACCATGGACAATATTGAAAATGAAATTTTCCTTAAAAATACCAACCATACCAGCCAGATCCGAAGACTTTACAAACTGAAAAGAAAATCAGGATTGAACTCAAGAGTATTGGTTATTTCCACGGATGCTATCGACAAGTTTAAACTCCTGAACCTTCAGGACTCTGAAATTGTGGATTTAAAGGATAAGCATAAAGACGTTGTGGCTGATTTCGATCATTTAAATACTCAGATCACCAACCTTATTTCTATGTTTTTAGCCCTTTCGGACCAAAAAGCAAATCAGGTGATGAAAGTGTTGGCTATTTATTCGGTCTATTTCTTACCGATTACTTTTATTGCGGGAGTATATGGGATGAATTTTGATAATATGCCGGAACTTCACCATAAATATGGCTATTATTTTACATTAGGTGGTATGGCCCTGGTGGTTATCAGTACATTTATCTATGTGAGACGCAGACAGTGGTAGATGGATGCTGCTGAATTTTATTTCCCACGGATTTCACAAATTACACAGATAATGATGAGAATCTGCTAGATCTGTAAAATCTGCGAGAACCTGATCTGCCATTATCTTTATAAAAGTCTTCAATGTTTTTTGCCTTTGTTATCAATTCAATGGGGTATCAATCTTTAATATAAAGAGACTTACTATTTCCAAATAAATAGTAATTTAGAGATTGCTTCGCTTACGGTTCGCAATGACAAAAATAAAGACTATGAAAACTGAAATCCTTAATGCAATTCTGGAAGATAATACCCTTTCACAGGCTTCTAAAGATAAGCTTGTCGCACTGCATGAGAATATTTCTGCTAAAGAGTTTTCTGATCTTTTGGATGCTGAAGGCAATCAGTATATAGAATTTGTACAGGAAGGAGGCGGTGTTTGGGGAAGTGCCCTGGTAGGTTACCTTTATGGATTGGAAATCTTCGGAATCCGATTTTTAAAAGTAGCAGGAACCAGTGCCGGAGCCATCAATACCATGCTTATTGCAGCCTGTAAAACAAAGGAAGAACCGAAAAGCGAACTCATCAAGGATATTCTGTTCAGCTGGAATTTTGCCGATTTTATGGATGGGAAGACCTATGTAAAGACCACCCTGCATGCCATGCTGAACAATAAGAATTTCTTTAAGATCAATGCTGTTATTGCAGCTATTCTATTCATTATTCTCGTCAGTATTCCTTTTGCAGCTCCTTCGGCAAGCATTCTGAATGCTAAGCTAATGTTTTTGATCCCTTTAATTCCAGCACTTATTCTTTTTTTATGTGTTAAAAAACTATACAATAATTTCAGGAAAGAAAACAGCGGGCTAAATCCGGGAAATGTTTTTCTGAACACCATGAAAACAGCTCTGGATAGTTTTGGAATTAAAACAGTAGCGAACCTTAATGAGAAATTTATACAGAAAGAGCGCGACCTCAATCTCAATTATCGTTATGGAAACGGACAGGAATATTATAACCTTACTTTAGCAGGTATTGAAAAAATCAGGACTAAAAATCTGGAACATATCGATCAGACAAGGTATAAAATTTTCTATGACAGTGCTGTAAATAATGATTATTACAAAAACAACCCATTTTATCTTCTCCGGTCTGAATATGTTGTAATTACTACAGACATCAATGCCAAAATAAAGGTAGAACTGCCTACTATGGCTAATTTATACTGGTCTGAAGAGGAATTGAAGCACATCAGCCCTGCAGAGTTTGTAAGAGCCTCCATGTCTGTTCCTTTTTTCTTTGAACCTTTTCAAAAAAGGATAAACAAAGATGAAGATTCTGTGAAATATGCCTGGAAATTCTGGATGAATACGAAACAGGAAGATATTAATCCTGTTGGAATATTTATTGATGGCGGCAGTATCTCCAATTTTCCTATTGACCTGTTTCATGCAGATGAAGTTTTTTACCCGAGAATGCCTCTTTTTGGGGTACAGCTCACCAGTGATTCTGATCTGCTTTCTGAAAAGAGAAAAACCAGTGAAGAAATCCTGAAAACACCCTTCAGCTATGCAGGAAATATCATCAGTACTTTACAAGGGTTTAATGATAAAGTTTTTCTTACCAAACATAGTTTCTATCGACTGTACAGTATACAGACCGTTAATTGCGGAACCAGCAGTTGGCTAAACTTCTTTATGAAAAAGGAAGAAAAAGAGGATCTTTTCAACAGAGGTTTTCAGGCTGCTCTTGATTTCCTGAACCAGTTTGATTGGGAGAAATACAAATATGAGCGAATGATGCTTACCATGAAGGAGAAGAAAATACTGAAGGAAGAGGATACACCTACGGTGGGATAAGGATTTTAGCTGAAAAGAAAAATATTAAATAAAATGAAATCAGGAATGAAAAATACATTATAGAAAAGTACCATATTATTCTTGTGATTTTGACTTTAATGTTGATTATCTTTGGCTTTATTTATGAGAATTTATGGGTAAAGCATATGCTCAAAAATCCCAGATATACAGTTGGAGAAGCCATTACAGATTCGCATCAAAAAAATAATAATGGTGTAGGAACAGATTATCAATACCAAGTTAATCATAAGATTTACTTTAAAACTACAAATTGTTCTTATAGAAAAGGAGATAAATTCCTTATTATTTTTGATTCTATAAAACCTAAAAACGCTATTGTTCTTGGTAATTATTCTATTGAAAATTATCTTACAGATTTAAAAATTCCTGAAAAAGGCTGGAAGTATCAGGATGTTCCATTTAACATAGACAGTAATATCATAAGAAAATATGTCCAAGACTGAAATATATAATTATTTGAATATATTCAAAAGGAAGCCAAATATTAATAAATTCAGCTTCCTTTATGTTTAATTACAAGTTATTCAAAAATTCAAGATACATCGGAACACTCTTTTCAATCCATTCCTCTGAAGGATTACGCTCTATACCATAATAAACGAAAGGTTCTTCATATTGAGCCTTTATATAATCAAAGGTCAGTTCATAAGGACGAAACAATTCTTTCATAGTGTATTTATATTCGCCGGCAGCACTGTACCCTTCTTCATCAATTCCGGCCGTAACTGCTAGTGACATTTTCTTACCTGCCAGCTTATATCCGCTGTTGCTTCCATAGGCCCAACCATACAAGATAACCTCATCCAACCATTGTTTCAAAAGCGGCGGACTGCTGAACCAGTAAAAAGGAAATTGAAATACAATCTTATCATAAGACTCCATCAGCTTCTGTTCTTTGGATACATTAATTTTTCCGTCAGGGTAAGCTTTGTATAATTGATGAACTGTATATTTTTCGGGATGTTTTTCCAATTCTTCAATCCATCTTTTATTGATGACTGATTTTTCAATTTCAGGGTGGGTTACAATGATTAAAGTCTTCATTTTGTTTAAATTTCTATCGCAAAATTACGATACAAAACTTACATTTCGTACATTAGCAACCCATTGTACGGTACTATAAAAAATGTAAGTAATGACTAAAATAAAGAAAACTTCAACCAATTTTGCCAATAAAAAAGCCCTTGCAGACGAATGTCCGGAGATTTATGCTTCCAATATTATCGGCGGGCAATGGGCATTGGCGATCTGCTGCTATCTCATCAACGGGAAAATGAGATTTGGAGAGCTTAGAAAGCGTCTTCAGAACATTACAGAACGTATGCTTACCCTCCAACTTCGCCGGCTGGAAGAAGATAAAATTATCACAAGAACAATATATGCTGAAGTTCCGCCAAGGGTAGAATATGAATTGACAGAAATTGGTTATAAACTGAAAACCATTATCCTGGAATTTGAGAAATGGGGAATAGAACATCAACAACTTATTAGAGACAATGTTAAAAGTGAACTCAAAGATTAAATCCTCTTTTAATAATAATCCAATAAAAAATAAAGTCTGTTTACAAATTTTTCAAGAAAAATAAAATTCATTTTTATTTTTTAGTAATATTGTATCATTAATTACATACAATATAGTATGATGAGAAAATTTATTTCACTTTGCTTGGCTGTTGCCATTATTTCATCATGCAGCAGCGATACCAATGAATTCAGCAACGGATCTTCAGATTATAATCATGTCCGTTCCGTTGGAGCTTCTGCGAATGATCTGTTGAGCAATGCCCGCTATAACTCTTTGCTGATAGAAATTCAGTATATGCCGGGATATGCACCTGATTCGCAGGCCATAGAGTATGTAAAGAGCTTTTTATCTACTGTTCTGCGGAAAGATAACGGAATCAGCATTATTCAGCGTGAAATTCCCGGAACTTCTTCTTCCAGCTTATCAGCTGATGAGATCAGACAGATTGAAAATACAAACCGTACAGCATTCACTAACGGATCTACCATGGCCATAAGTGTAATTTATACCAACGGCCAATATACAGGTAACGCCAATACTCTTGGAATTGCTTATCGTAATACATCAATTGCATTACTAGGAAAGACTATCCATGATAATTCCGGAGGAGTAGGACAGACCAGCAGAACTAAACTTGAAGCTACTGTACTTGAACATGAACTTGGCCATTTATTAGGGTTGGTAGATCTGGGATCGCCAATGCAGACCGGTCATAAAGATGCTTCTAACGGAAACCACTGCAATAACCAGAATTGCCTTATGTATTATGCTTCTGAAACGACAGATATTCTGGGATTTATTACCACCGGAAATATTCCCCAGCTGGACAGCAACTGTAAGGCAGATCTTAAGGCTAATGGCGGAAAATAATTTAAATTGAATACCGGAAGCTGGAGGAAAGGACTTAGCGATCTCTCTTCCAGCTTTTAGTTTAAAACAGTTTTTTTATTCCAGACCGAGATCAGTTAATCTATGTAATCACCCTTCTGCCCTCTTCCACATAGGTTTTTGTTCTAATACTTTTGCATGAACCGGACAGGTTTCATGGTGGGCTCCTTTCAGATATCCTGTGCTCATCAGAAATTCATTTACAATTTCACCACCTGTAAACTTGAATGTTTTTTTGAAAAGTTTCATCCATTCCGGTAATGTTTTAGGATGATGATGCTCTATCCATTTTTCAAAGGAACCAAATTCTTTTTGCAGTTCTATAATCGTTTTTGCATTCTCAATGGCTGCATTCACCTTAAGCTTATTCCGGATAATTCCACTATCATTTAAAAGTCTTTCACGATCTTCTTCCGTATAGGCTGCTATTTTTTTAATATCAAAATTGTCATACGCTTTTCTGAAGCTTTCTTCTTTCTTTAAAACCGTTTCCCAGCTTAAACCAGCCTGATTGATTTCCAGAATTAGTCTTCCAAACAATTCATTATCATCATGAATAGGGAATCCATAATAGTTATCATGGTAGTTTTTGTGTAATTCTTTTCTGCTCTCTGGCTGCATTCTGTCTATGGCTAAGCAATAACTCATTGAAGTATCTGTTTTGGTTTAACGGGATAAAGATAAGGCAAGGTTGTGACAACTGTTAGTCAGTAGGTTTATTTTTTTAAGAAAGGAAGATGAAGGCTTGAAGATGTAAGTATCTTGAGTATGAAAAATCGTTCAAAGCCTTTTAACAAATAAGCACTTACTCTAAATTATTCTGAAAATAACAATTGAAGGTGTGAAAATTCATTTTTTTGACGACGTGATTTACCACATTCTCCCCCAACAATTTGTCTCAATACTTCAGAAATATTAACTAGATTAGCAACTTCAAATATCAGCCATGAAATCATTTTTATCTTTTATATTTTCCTTATTCTTAATCTCCCTACATGCTCAAAATATCTATTCAAAGGCATATGGAAATCAAAAGAACCCTGCTGTTATTTTTATTCATGGCGGCCCAAGTGGGAATGCTACTCTATTTGAAGGAACTACAGCTCAGAAACTGGCTGATAAAGGATTTTATGTAATTGTATACGACAGACGTGGTGAAGGAAGATCTAAAGATGAAAATGCCACCATGACCTTCAAAGAAAGTTTTGAAGATCTGAATCAGCTTTATAGCACTTATCACATCAAAAAAGCCCATATTCTTGCACATAGTTTCGGAGGGATCATTGGTACTTTATTTACTAACCAATTTCCGGAAAAGGTGCAGACCCTTACCCTTGCAGGAGCTTTGTTTACCCAACAGGAAACTTATAGACATATTTTAAAACAGGCCAAAGAACATTTTAAAAATGATGCAGTCCAGTTGCAGGAAATTTCTGAAATAGAAAACCTTGATAAAAACTCTGCTGCTTACCGAAAAAGATGTTACGAGATGGCCAGTAAACTTAATTTCTTTACGATGCCTAATCCTACTGCGGAAAGTAAGAGCTTAAGAGCTGAATATGAAGCCGGTGAATTTTATAGAAATAATATCAGGAATCACAACTCTCCTATCAAATTCTACCAGAATGAACCTTTGAATAACCTTGATAACACAGCAATTTTAAAGGAAATCAAAAGAAAAGGAATTCCCCTTTTTGCTGTGTATGGAAAAAATGACGGCATATTTTCCGAAAAACAGCTCAACAATCTTAAAAATATCGTAGGAAAGAAGAACTTTAAGCTTATTGATAACTGCTCACATTATTTATTTGTAGATCAGCAAGATGAATTTTTGAAATTTATTGACCTGAAATTAAAATAAAGTGTAGTTTTGTAGGAATGTCAAACACCAGACTCCATATCAAGATGTATAAAGCATTCATTACGATGCTTATACTGGTGTTTTCATTATCACCATGCTCTGTGAAAAGGGATGTTCTTGATATTTTTGACATTCAATACATCAGTGGATTAAATAAGGTAAAAACCACTACAGGATTTTCGTTAAACTGTGAGACTCCTACCACTTCCTCAAAAGTTTCAGTTTCAAAAACTGATACCAAATACAAGCACAAAGAGTTTCTTTCAAATGCAAATACTGTAGTAAAAAATACAGGAGAAAAGAATCCGAGCTTCAATAAATACTCCGGACCTACTACAGGAAACAGCCCACCGAAGTATATTTTATTTAAAAGGCTGAAATTGAATCTGGCTTAAAACTTTTTAATCCATTTTACTCAGTTTTTTTAAATACAATATCAATTTCAATGAAACATACTACCAACAGCCAGTCTTATGACCAGGCCGGATTATATACATTGTCCCTTCGAATGGTGATCGGATGGACCTACTTTTCAGCCTTCTGGCGCAGACTTATCCTTGAAAACAAGCTTATTCCCGATGAAAAAGGATATATCGGGGAAAAATTCAATCATTTTTTACCTAATGCTTTAGGCATTAAACCCATTATAGAATATCTCGTTACCCATCCTGATGCTTTACACAGATCTATGATGATTTTTACCATCATAGAAGCTATTGTAGGCCTATTTATCATCCTCGGACTCTTTACCCGATTGATGAGCATAGGAATTTTCAGTCTTGCTCTTGGTATCCTTCTAGGTTCAGGCTGGCTGGGAACAACTTGTTTAGATGAATGGCAAATAGGCGTTTTGGGAATTGCAGGAGGTTTCGTTCTGTTCCTTACTGGAAGCAGCTCTTATTCACTTGACGCCTATTTTCTCAAGAAAAATAAATGCTTTACTCAGAAAAAATGGTTTCCATGGCTGGGTTCCGGAATGCTTCCTATTACCAGTCCAAAAGTTTTTGTTCTGGCAGGTTCTCTCCTTATTTTCGGACTTACGCTTTATACCAATCAATATTTTCATGGAGGTGTCTGGGGAAATTTGCATAACAAATCGGTAAAGCCTAAACTTGAAATTTCTAATATTTCCTATAATAATTCGGATTTAAAATTTGAAGTTTACAGAACGGAAGGTGCCGATGTGTATGGTTCTTTCCTCATCGGGATTCATATTCTGGATAAAAACGGTAATATTTTAAAGGAAATTGACCATAAGGAACTTTCAAAATTTTCTAAAGGTCATATCAAAAACCATTATGTTGCTAAGGTAAAACCAGGAAAACACAGTCTTATTATCCCATTGGGGGCTAAAGCGGATATCAATATCGGGATTGATGATATTCTTAAAAAAGAAGCTATTCATACGTTAAAACTTATTGACATCAGTGGCCTTGAATGGGCGGGAAGAATAAGGTAAATGAATTAGAGTAAAATAATGTTTGGAAACGTGATACGAGGTTCGTGGTTTGGTTTACGGATCCATAAATCTTTTTTTTATCATGCAACAGAATATCCCGGATGTTTTTTTAGGTTTTGGCTAAAGCCGGATGAATGTTTATTTATAGTGAGAGCGGGCTAAAGCCCGCTCCTATTGATATGGATAAAGACCAGGTGAATATTTTATTTCCACAGATGGCACAGATTTTTACAGATCGTGATGTATAATTTATTAATATAACTAATTAGTATTGAGGTTTAGTGACAAGATCTTTGATCTTTGATCTTTGATCTTAAATTATTTCTCCGTAACAATCACCTCATACACGCATATGCTGTCCGGATCAAGCTTCAGGACTTTCATTTCAAATAAAACATCCAGTCCCATAGTATCGCATACTCCCTGAATAAAGGGTTCTATAACCGGCCACTTTAGCAGTCCTGCGATATGGAGACTTTGTGTGATTTTGTGGTATCGGTCTACTCCTTTAATCAGTAGTTCAACTCTGTGGTCATTTAATTCTTTGAAATCAAAATTATATTCGGGACTGGATGTAAAAACTGCTCCTATTAATATTTTGGCTACAGCCGGAATTCCTGGCTGCAGATTAGGTTTGGATTCCAGATTTCTTAAAGCCATTCGTGATCCAAGATCATACATGAAAGACGTGGAAAGTTCATTCACTGCTTCTTCTCCATAAAGCTTGCCTGCCTGTTTTAATAATCCGCCATAAAAGGCTCCTGTAATATCTGAAAGACGTTGGGTAAGTTCTGTAAATGTTGCAGGAAAAAAGTCTGAAATGATCTGATCCTGATCCATTTCAGAATGGTAAATATCATGTTTCCTGAAGTCTGATAATGCTATAAAGGTTTCCGGTAATTGTATCTGGTTCATATAAACGTTAAGTTTTAAGGTTATTAGTGAGTGAATATGGGATACATTATTGTTTAAAATTTGGGATTCAAAACCATCGCTTGAAAAAGTATATCACAATGAATTATGCTCCATCAATCCTATTTTCAACTTCTCAGAAGCAAAAACCATGGCCTTTGTTATAAAAGACATTAAAAAACGTCATAAAGAGGTGAAGAAAGCGATCAGTATAAATCAGGAAACAGTACTCCGGATCTTACCTCCTGAAGAGGAATTCTTAAGGTGAGGGAATGTATTCATATTTTTTCATTTGGTACTGTAAAGCTAAAAAAAATAAACAATTTCTCCAATAAGTGATTTTATTTTTATAAATAAATTTAATTTGGAAAGGAAGCTTGAGGCTGGAAGATGGAAGTTGTTGAAAGCTGAAAATTTTAATCTGTTCTTTAATCAGAATCAATCAACATTTGGTGATCTTACACTTTCACTGTTCTAAACAAAAAAACCTCCGGAAAATCCGAAGGTTTTGATTAAAATTTAGTGCATGGCTTCACTCAAATCTATTTTTTCTTTACTCTTTCTTTCTTTAATAAATAAGATAAACGGAATACATATTAAAAATATTACACCGAGATAAAGAAATACATCCATATAGGACAGTACTGTTGCCTGTTTGGTGACAGATAGGTCAAGCATTTTATAAGCGGCATTCAAAGCTGCATCAGGAGTCATCCCTTTTGCAATGAAATTGGCCTTCAATGATGCCAGCCTTTGCTGAACATCAAAACTGTTTACGTCTAAGTGAGAAATCAGATTATTCCTATAGGTCTGGCCTGCATTGGCAATGAAAGTGGTAATAGCGGCAATCCCAAAGGATCCTCCCAACTGTCTCATCATTCCTGTAAAAGCAGCACCCTGACCAATTTCCTGGCCTTTCAGCGTACTTAATGATAGAGAAGTAATCGGAATAAACAATAACCCCAATCCGGCTCCTCTCACAATCAGCATCCAGAAGAAAGCTTCTTTACTCGTATCCGGAGTTAAAATTTTATAGCCCCAGAAACTATAAATAAAGAAGATGAACAGTCCCAGGGAAACCAATATCTGTTGTTTTGCCCCTCTTGTTAATAGTTTTCCGATGATAGGCATCATAAAAGCTGTGGTTAACGCTGCCGGGATCATCAAAGCACCCGACTGAAGAGCCGTCCACCCCAAAATACTCTGGGTGTACAACGGAACAATAAAGGTAGAACCATACAATCCGAATCCTAAGACAAAGGACATGACGGTTCCGATCCTTAAGTTACCGTTTTTCAGTACCCTGAGTTCCACAATCGGATATTTGAAGGTAAGCTCCCGCCAGAGGAATAGTATAAATCCTAAAATGGCTGCTACAGTGAAGGCTACAATCATTCCGCTTTCAAACCAATCTTCTTCATGACCTCTTTCCAGAATAAACTGTAATGAACCTACCGTTACCGCCAATAAAGCAATTCCCAGCCAGTCAACATCTGATACTTTACGTTTTTCAGCATATTTCGGGCTTCTTACAAACTGGAGTGTCATCAGCGTTGCCGCAATCCCGATCGGAATATTGATATAGAAAATATATGGCCAGCTGTAATTGTCAACGATATATCCTCCCAGCGGCGGACCTAAAGTAGGACCGATAATTACCCCTAATCCGTAGATGGCCTGCGCCATACTTCTCTTTTCAATCGGATAAGATTCCGTGATGATCGTTTGTGAAGTTACCAGAAGAGCCCCACCACCAATTCCCTGCATCAATCTGAAAAATACCAGTTCCCAGATGTTTGTTGCATTTCCGCAAAGGAAGGAAAATAGGGTAAATATGATAATGGAAGCTGCAAAGTAATTTCTACGCCCGAATTGCTGAGAAAGCCAGCTGGTCATCGGCACGATAATTACGTTTCCGATGGCATAGGCAGTAATCACCCAGCCCACTTCTGAAAGTGTAGCTCCCAGGTTACCCTTCATTTCATTAAGGGCAACATTCACAATCGTGGAGTCCACAATCTCAAGCAGAGCACAAAGAATGGCTGTGATTGTAATAATCACTCTTCGGGCTCCATATTCTACTAATGAATCTTGCATAATTTTATTTGAATATTTGTATTAATGTAAAATGTAGGATGTATTAATGATTTTCAATTCATCATGAATACATTTTACGTAAGTACATGAATACTATTTCAATGAAACTTCAGCCTTCACATTCATTCCTGTTCTTAATCTTTTTGCAATATTCTTATCAAGATTTACAAAATCAATTTTTACAGGAAGTCTCTGAACTACTTTTACGAAGTTTCCACTTGCGTTATCCGGAGGAAGGATAGAGAAAGTAGCACCAGTAGCCGGAGAGAATGAGCTTACTACTCCATCGAATTCTTTATCAGGAAAAGCATCAATCTCAATTTTCACTTTCTGTCCTTCTACCATTTTATCAACCTGAGTTTCTTTGAAGTTGGCCACTACCCATTTCTGATCGTTTTTAACCAAAGCAAATAACTGAGCTCCGGCCTGAAGATACTGACCAGCCTGTGTAGGCACTTTTCCAACATATCCGTCTTCAGGAGCAAGAATTACTGTATATGATAAATTTAATTTAGCATTCTCTACATCTACTTCTCTCTGCTTCGCTACTGAATTGGCTACACTGATCTGCTGAGAACTTGCTGCCGTCTGAGAAGAAGCAATGGTAGTCTGCTGAGCGATTTGATTTCTCTGCTCTACCAATACCTGCAGTTGCTTATCTGCAGATTGTTTTGCTGCCAAAGCCTGCTCATATTGTTGTTCTGTGATAGAGTGATCTTTTACAAGATTCGCATATCTTTTTAAATCCTGAGAAGTTTTCCAAACGTTTACTTTTGCTGCTTCAATCTGTGCATTAGCTGTTGCTACGGCTGCCTCAGAGCTGTTGATGTTCTTAGAAGTAGCAGTAGTGGTTGCTTGTGCAGTAGAAATATTACTTTTTGCTGTAGATAAAGCTGCCTGTGACTGCTCAAGAGCCATTTTCTGATCTCTGTTATCTAAAATCACAAGAGTATCTCCTTTCTTTACGAACTGGTTATCCTTTACCCTTACCTCAGCCACATATCCTGAGATTTTAGAAATTACCGGAGCCATATTGGAAGCAATCTGAGCATCATCTGTCTCTTCATGATACTGCCCATAACTATAAGCTCTGTAACCGTAGATACCTCCTCCGATTACTACGGCTGCTAAAATGATAGGGAAAACTAAACTTTTTTTCTTTTTAGGTTCAGCTGCCTGTGTATTATTATTTTCCATTTTGGTTTCGATCTGATTATTTAATTGTTAAAGTTCCTGTTGTTTGTAATAGTTTTCTGTATGCTAAAGCAGCATCTGCCTTTGCATTGATTACGCCAACATTGGCGGCAATCTGAGCAGCGTCTGCATCCAATAATTCCGTCATGGTTGCAAGGCCGTTGTCATATTTGTTTTTTGTAATTCTGTAGTTTTCATTAGCCTGTTCAGCAGATTTTTCAAAAACAGCGATTCTCTTTTTAGAATAGTCTGTATTCTGGTATTCTCTGTTCACATCAAGCTTAATGTTATCATTCAGTAATTCATCCGTTGCAGCCAATTGCTTTTCTCTTGCCTGAGACTGTCTCAGTGATGAATTTTCTTTCCAGATATTGGATAAATTATAAGAAATACCGATTCCTACATTAACCGCATTGTATACAGTAAGAAACTTTGGAATATCCGCAGCTACATATCCTCCTGTAAATGCTATTGAAGGCAGATTTTCTGCTTTAGCAGCCTTAGTTCCCAATTCTGCTGCTTTTCTCTGCTGAACCAGGGCCTGAAGATCCTTACGGTTTTCTCTGGCTTCGTTTATATAAAAATCAACCGGTTTCACTTCTGAACCTTCTTCTATATAGTTCTGATCCACTTCAATCTCTGTAGTTTCAGGAAGTCCTAATAACAAATCCATATTGATATTGGCAATATTGTAGTTATTTTTGGCTTCCAATAGCTGAAGCTCGATATTAGAAGTCTGAAGATTAGCTTTTAATCTGTCATTTCTTGCGATTAATCCGTTGTTTTCCATTTTAAGGAACGTTTCGTCTCTCTTTTTGGAAGCGGCCAAATTTTCTTCAAAAACTTTAATCGACTGATTGGCTTTAAACAAATTATTATAAGCCTGGGCAACATTATAGGCAATAGCTGTCTTATCGTTTTCCGTACTTAATTTTGATGCTTCTACCAGATATTTTGCAGACTGGATTCCGTATTTAATTCTTCCACCACTGTAAATTGGTACACTAAGATTAGCGGAACCGTATACTACCTGATGAATTTCCGGGCCTCCTGCTCCTCCTGAAGCACCACCAAGCTTAATATCAACATTCGGTTTGATCGGAAGGTACATATAACTTCCTGAAACCTTCAATTCCGGAAGCTGTCTGTTTTTAGCTTCCAAAAGATCAGCGGTAGCCTCCTCGATCTTGGCTGCATCGATCTTGAGATTCTTGCTGTTCTGGATTCCCAGCTGCACAGCTTCGTCAAGAGAAAGGGTCTTTTTCTCCTGAGCATTTGCATTTGCTATTCCTACGAATAGTGATAATGCAATCACTGAGTTATTTATTCTCTTCATAACCTAAAAGGTCTTTTAGTAAATGTTTTATATGTTTGTTAAGTTCTGTATAAAATTTTTCGTCAAAAACATCATCATCCTCTGTATCATTCAGGAACTCCTTATACATTTCTTTGGCATTGAATGCATAAAATAAAGTTCCGCTAATGGTGGAATGAAGCAGATAAATAGGAGGATTCTTTGTAAAAACGCCACTCTTCAATCCGTTTTCCAGTATTCGGGAATACATGGACAGAAATGCCATTTTGGTTTCTTTCAAAAACTCTACGATCTGTGGATTGTTAGTATGAAGCTGTTCCCGCTGCATAATCCTGTAGAAACATTTCTGAGTTCTTATTCTGTTGGAAAACTGATCTATTATTTTTTCAATCTTCTGCCAGTCATTAAGGTCTGTTCTTTCTACGATATCCCTTGAGAAAAACTGCCCCTCATTCATTCTGTATTCAACCAATTTTTCATAAAGTTTTTCTTTTGATCCAAAATAGTAAGAGATCATCGAGATATTTACATTTGCCGCTTTAGAGATTTCACGGGTAGAAGTTCCGTCGAAACCCTTTTCAGCAAAGAGCTTTTCAGCAGCAAATAATATATTTTCTTCTTTTGAAATCATATCACTTCCATTTTTCAGGGGGCAAATTTACATAAGTTTTTGTTCAAATCAAACGATTGATTGATTTTTTAATGCAGATTTAATTTATATTTACAAAAAACTAAATGTATGGGCCTATTTGATTTCCTTTTTAAATGGAGAAAGAAAAAAAATCAGACAAATGAAGTCACTTTAAAAAATGAATCTCCCATTGAAGAAACCATTACTTCTGTTCATGAAAAGATCAACATTCCTATTGAAGAAACAGTTGCTATAATAGAGAAAGAAACTCCTGATGCAGCAGCAGAAGAAACCATTGCTTCAACCATCAATGAAGACGGCCATCGTTTTGATCTTGAAATTGTGGAAGCTTTCAAAAGATTTCACTCTGATCCAAGTCTTGGTATTGAGATAGAAATCAAAGATGACAAAGGGAATATTCTTGATTCCCATAAGGCTTACACAGATCTTTTCAAAGAATGGCTGGGTATTCAGTCAAAATGGGACCGCATGTCTTTATTCTATCGTTTCTGGGACCAATCTCAATTTGAAAAGCTTGAAGATTGGCAAGTGATTGAAAGGTTCGTCAAAGACCGCTATCCTAAAAAAGCATTACAATATTTTGAAGAAAAAATGGCTGATAAAAGGCATTTTACTAAGGAAGAACTTGTGGCCCTTTCAAAACTCCATAGGGTATTGCTGGATAATCCTACCGCTAAGGAATATATTGAAACAGCTTACCGTAATCATCCTGAAGACGATGCTGTAAAAGTAGAATATGCAACTGTACTTCATATTATAGGAAACCATTTTGAAAAAGAACTTTCTCATCAGGTATTTCATGAAGTTCTGGACAAAAAAATAGAGCAAAATGATACGGAATCTGTTTTTGATTGTTTCAGATTTTCTGAAGGTTATACCGACTCTTCTATTTTTGCCATGCTGTATCTGATGAATACGGAAGCTGATAATGATATCTGGGACTACGTTGCTGAAGAATATTACTACTGCCCTGTTTTCAGGTACGAACACGCCGTACAATTGGCTCAGAGTGAAAATCCTATGAGAGCTTTGGCCAAACTTACTTCCTTAAGCCAGGAGTTCCCATGGTTCAGAATCGCACTTGAAAGTACTATTGGTAATATTAAATCTGTACGGAAACAGCTTAATGATCCGGAATTTATGGAAAAAGAACTTCAGGAATTTCAAGCCTCTTTAAAAAATATTTAGCGTAACCAAAAAAGTATTACATTTAGCCACATAAAAATTTTAGATCATGAAAAAACTCATCTCTATTCTTGCCATTGGTTTATTTACATTCAGCTATGCTCAGGAAAAACCTAAAGAAGGTGGCTGCTGTGCCGGAAAAGACAAAAAAGAATGTTCTGTAAAGGATAAAAAAGCATGTTCAGATGCTCATCACAAAGGATGTGATGCAAAAGCAAAAACAGCAGATAATACTGCAAAAGATAAAAAAGCTGCAAAAGATAAGAAAGCAGTTTAAATCTCAGTACAGCTAAAAATAAAAACTCCGGAAAATTTCCGGAGTTTTTATTTATGAACTTTTATGGATATATCTTGATAATTTAATTCCAAGATCTGTCCAGACTATTTTAGGATTTCCGTTTCTGGTAAGGTGCAGATCTGCAGTATTGATCTCTTCCAGAATACTTTCAATATTGGCACCACTGATAAACTTGGAAAAGCCAGTCCAGTTGAAACCGCTGGCATCAATCTTTTTATACACCAGGTTTTCCGACTGATAATTCTGAAGAAGGGCTAATCTGAAGATCTCGGAACAGTAATTTAAAAAATTCTTCTGCTTCTCTCTGTTCCAGCCTGCAATTTCTCTTGCCCAGGAAATGATACTTCGTAGATATTCAGGCTTTTTCTTTACCATAAATGCATCACGAACCCATTGCACAAAGAGTTTTTCAAATTCATTGCTTTTGTCTCCTGAGTTCAGAAGCTTGACAGCATCATTAAGATTCCCTTGTGCTTCGTGAACTATTTCTCTCACCTTTTCATCAGAAACGGAGAAGTTCTTTTTTAAATAGGCTTCAATATCTTCATCATGAATCCTCGGAATTTCTACAATCTGAGTACGGGAAAGTATGGTTGGTAAAATATCATTGGTACTTTCAGCAGTAAGGAGAATAATGGTTTTTGCTGGTGGTTCTTCAAGAAATTTCAAAAATTTATTAGACGCTGCTACGTTCATTTTGTCAGCTCTCCAGACAATCAGAATTTTGGTTCCAC
>NZ_MAYF01000333.1 GCF_001684955.1 Chryseobacterium contaminans
AATGAGATTCTGAAAAGCTGATGCTAAATATCAATACTCATATATTCAGAAGTCAGATTTATCGCAATCATTCTTAAATCTGTTAACCTTGGTTTTGTATCTGAAATAAAAAATTCTCACTATCTAACCCTATCCCTTTAATACTTCTAAAATTCTCCCTTAATTTGCTGTAAATTTGTGCAGTGAATAGTTGGTTTAATAACTATAATTTACCGATTTATATAAGTTTGTGCAGCTTTTATACAATCTAAACCAATTGCACTACGGGTATTAATATATAACTATATCAATAATGGTTTTTCCAATCTTTTAATCGATAATGAGCCAGTAAAATGGATGTCTTTTGTTAGGTAGCTTTCTTTCATTGGCTCATCTTTAACAAGATCAGTGCTTAGATATTTTTTATTATCGTCAGCAATTATTGTTACTACAACAGCATCATCGCCCATTTCTTCTCTTAATTTTATAGCACCAATAATATTGGCCCCGGAAGATATGCCTACTGCTAAACCTAACTGGCTAGCTAGCTTTTGCGCCATAATGATGGAATCTCCATCTGATGCACTGATGATTTTATCCAGTTTATCCAATTGAACGATTGCAGGAATAAATTCGTCCGAAATCCCTTGTATACGATGAATTCCAACTTTGTAACCTGTTGTTAAAGTAGGACTTTCGAGAGGCTCCAATGGATGAATTTTAACTTCAGGATTATATTTTTTTAATTGTTTGCCAACTCCCATAACAGTTCCGCCAGTACCAACCCCTGCAACGAATGCATCAGCTCTCAATCCTATATTTTCTAATTGTAGCGCAATTTCTTTACCTGTTGTTAATTCATGAGCTTCAATATTGTATTGGTTTTCAAACTGACGAGGTATAAAAACACCTCCTTTAGACGCTAACTCCTCACAAAGTTTGATGCTTCTTAAGAAACCGCCTTCCTCTTTCGAGATCAATTCGATTTCTGCTCCCATACTTTTTATAATGTCAATACGCTCTTTGCTTAACCAGTTAGGCATAATAATCTTTACACGATGTCCCAAATTTTTCCCTATTGCCGAAAAAGCAATGCCTGTATTTCCACTTGTTGCTTCCACAATAATATCATCTGGCTGAATTTTGCAATTCATATAAGATTTATGCAAAATATACAATGCCATCCGGTCTTTAATACTTCCTGTAAGATTATAGTTCTCACATTTTACATATATTTTGCCTGGTTTATTCTTATAAATATATTGCAGTTCTAGCATTGGTGTATTTCCAACCAAATGCCATAAATGTTTAAATTGACGGTCTAATTCAGGAGATAAACAAACGTTTGAAGTAGCATTCATAATATTTAGTATTAATAATAGGTTTCGATTTTTATTTTGCAAAACTATTATTACTTAATTTATTATTCAATATATTTGTTAATATTCAATAAATTTTCTTGTATATATTGTAATTACCATAAAAATAATGTGAATTAGATTTAAATTTGCCCTTTAACAAAAAAATATATTATGAACCTTGACAATATCGATCTTACACTACTGAAACTTCTTCAAGAAGATGCAACATTAAACAACAAAGAACTTTCACTAAAACTTCATCTTTCCGTTGCAGCTACCCATGAAAGAGTAAAAAAGCTTAAATCCAGGGGATATATCAAAAAGACAGTTGCCATATTGGATCGTGATAAAATAGGATTAGGACTCATCTCTTTTCCGCAGGTCTTTTTGAAATCTCATACTTTTGAAGTGTTACAGGAATTTGAGAGAGAAGTCAGTAAATTTCCAGAAGTTATGGAATGTTATCAGATTGCAGGATCCTATGATTTTATGCTTCGTATTGTCACGAAAGACATGGATGCTTATAATGTTTTTCTACGCCACAAACTATCCTTACTTCCTCATGTGAACACAATACATACTTACTTTGTATTATCTGAAGTAAAAAATGTTACAGCCTATTCTCTAGAGTAAATACTTTATTAAAACTTAATTATTTTTTGATTTTAAGCTGAAGTATTATACTTTTGAATTCTTTTTACAGTTAATATACAGTTATAAATCTGTCATTGTTATCTCTCCTAAAAATATGAAAATGTCATCTTTATCATTAAAAGAATATGAAAATGCTTTTAATACGCTTTATCCTGCTTTATGCGTGTTCTCGAACACGTATATTCAAGATCTGGATATGGCGAAAGACATCGTTCAGGAAGTTTTTATCAAAATATGGGAGAAAAAAATTCAGCTGCAAGATGAGGCTGCTATAAAGTCTTATTTCTACATGGCTGTAAAAAACCGTTCTTTAGATTATTTAAAGAGTAAACACATAAAAGCTACTCGTTCCATCAGTGATGAAGATATTGCTCAGATGGAAACAGATTCCTTCTTTTTTCGCGAGGTTGCAGTCTCCGATATTTCGATGATTATTGAAAATGCTGTAAATACATTGCCTCCTAAATGCGCTGAAGTAATCAGACTAAGTATTGGTGGTATGAGTAACATTGAGATTTCTGAAAAATTAGGTATTTCTATAAATACAATTAAAACCCATAAAAAAAACGCTTACAAGTTTTTAAAGCCTTTACTAAAAGATTCTTTCTTATTATTTGTTTTTGTTTTTAAAATCAGAAATTAGTAATAATTCATTTGTTTAGAAGAGTATTTAATAAATATGTTATAGAAAATTAACGTTAAATTAAAGGCTTTTTGAAAATAAATGAAAAAAATATTTTTTTTAATTCACCCTCTTTATACTTTTTGTCGTCTTATTGATATAGCATCGTTATACAATGTCAATAATTAACAAAATACTCCAGATTTCAAAAAGTACAGCTTCTTCTATTTTAAATAAAGAAAAGCCCGACGCCTTGTTAGACTCAGATTTTTTTTCTGAATCTGATAAACAGTATATATTAAATCAAATTACAGATAAAAAAACGTTAGAACAACGCGCTGAATTAATTCGCCAGATTGATAAAGAAGAGGGATGGTTGGCTATCAAAAATAAAATTAAAACTCCGACAAAAAAACTTCAAATTTGGAAATACGCAGCCGCAGCCGCCGTTTTATTATTTATTTCCGGAATTATTGCAACCCAGTATATTGTTAAGGATAAATTTTTAGAGCAAAAAAACAGTATTACTAAAATCAGCATAAACCCTGGAACCGATAAAGCTATTCTAACTCTTGGGAATGGAAAACAAATATCTCTTGGAGAAGGTGATAATTACCATTCCGAAAATACGGATAGCAATGGAAAAGAGATTGTTTATAATAACAACGTATCAGGCGACACCGAGCTTAATTATTTAACAACACCAAAAGGGGGACAGTTTCTTATTAAACTAGCGGATGGAACAAAAATTTGGCTGAATTCAGATTCAAAACTAAAATTCCCAACTGCTTTTGTAGATGGTAAGCCACGTGAGGTTGAATTGGTTTATGGCGAAGCCTACTTTGATGTTTCACACAGTACAGCACATAAAGGATCACATTTTAAAGTTTTAACCGGTAAGCAAGATATCGAAGTTTTAGGAACTGAATTTAATGTTAAAGCTTACGAAAATGAAAATGTCATAACCACAACCTTGGTAAAAGGAAAAATAAAAATTTCTAATGGTACTGAAACTCAGGCTTTGCAACCAGGTGATAGGTCTGTACTCAGCCGTTCCAGCAATAATTTGAAAATGTCAACTGTAGACATTTTCAATGAGGTAGCCTGGAAAGAAGGTGTGTTCAGCTTTCAGAATATGCCTTTGAAGGACATTATGAAAGTTTTGGAAAGATGGTACAATGTAAAAACAGTTTTCAAAAATCCAGCTATTGAAAATGTTACTTTCAATGGAATTTTGGACAAAAACCAAAAAATAGAAGACATTTTAGCAATTATAAATGAAGCAAACAATACTCCATATGAAATAGAACAAAACACGGTAATTTTTAAGTAAACAAAAGTTATAAGTAATAAAAATAAAGGGAAAAGTGGTTAGCCTTCGAAACATAGACCAGCTTTTCCCCAATGCGACTTATAATTAATTCAACACTAACTGATAAATCAAGATCAAATTTATGAATTTTTTTAAACCTAGTAATGCTCTTCATTCAACAAAGAGCTTGCCAAATTTACTTATGCGAGGATTTATTTTCACCCTATCCGCTACGCTTTTTAGTTTTGCACCTTTAGGACTTTCATCGCAAAACACCAAAGTCGTTATTAAGAACAGCCAAGATGCTTCTGTTGACCAGATTTTTGAATTGATAAAAAAACAAACTTCCTATCGTTTTGTATACCGTTCGGATATGTTCGATAATATTCCGAAAATTTACCTTGAAAAAGGTACACTTACTGTGGAAGATCTTCTAGAGAAAATCGCCAACGGAAATTTCTATTATGAGATTACCTCTAACAATACCATTATTATTAAAAAAAATTCTGCAAAATCTGCGCAAACTATTGAAGTTAAAGGTAAGGTTACAGATGCCAATGGTGCACCAGTGTCCAATATTTATGTTTATGTTACTTCTACAGAACCTGCTGGTAGCAGTGTTAATAAAGACTTTGTGATGCGTGGAACGACCACCGATTCTGATGGTAACTTTAGCATTCAGGGAGAGGTTGGTCATTACTTGATGGTAATGGAAGAAGGCTTTTCCACTTATTCAGAGATTATTAGTAAAGACAAAACAGTTTATAATGTTAAGTTAAAATCTAAAGTAAAAATGGTGGAAGAAGTGGTAATGATAGGTTATGGTTCGTCTAAAAAGAAAGACTTAACGGGATCAGTTGCTTCCATTAACGCTGAAGATATTCAACAGATTAAAACTCAATCTATCGACAATGCTCTGGTAGGGAAGCTTCCTGGGGTTAATGTGCAAAGTCGTGGTGGTGCACCAGGTAGTGGTGCTATTGTTAACATCCGTGGGCTTAGTCAGATCCGTGGCGATAATCAGCCCTTATATGTAATAGATGGTATTGCTATAAACATAACCCCGAATTCTGAAAGTTTAGGATTAGTGAATTACGGTTTCAGGGAAAACCCGCTATTGGCAATTAACCCGGATGATATCGAAAGAATTGACGTATTGAAAGATGCATCTTCAGCAGCTATCTACGGTTCCAGAGCTGCAAATGGGGTGATTATCATTACCACTAAACGAGGTAGAAGAAGACAAGCGCCGAAGCTTTCGTTCAATGTCTCTTCTACAATACAAAGTCCATCTGCTAGATATGATTATTTAAATGCTGCCGACTATAAAAGGTTTGCAATAATGGCAGCACAAACTTACCTAAACAATTATGATCCCTCGAGCTGGCCAGATTTCCCACGTGAGTATGCTATGGTCACTAGTCCAGATACTTACTTTGGAAAAGCGGATACTGACTGGCAAAAGAAAATTTCTAATAATGCAGCATTGTGGAGTCAGTACAGCATGAATGTAAGTGGTGGATCTGAGAATGTTAACTATATGATATCCGCAGGAGTGTCTGACCAAGACGGAGTAATGAAAGAAAATGACTTCAAACGTTATACTTTTGCTTCTAATCTGGATGCTACTATTACCAAATGGCTAAAAATAGGTGGTACCATCAACTATAACTATTCAGTAAATAAAAACAAAGGTTTTAGTTCTCTTTCTCAAGGCAATTTCCGCCCGGATCTGGCACCTTTCGATGATAAAGGAAACTTTGCTACATACGAAGGAGACTTTGGGACACAATATACCTTGTTGGGAGAAGGTATGCAAACCAGAAGAAAGGCCATCTCCAAAAATCTGCTAGGCTCCATCTATGGAGAAGCGAGCCTTCTGAAGGATTTGAAGTTCAAATCTCAGCTAAGTGTTTCAACAAATACAGATACTTCTACCAGATTCATAACTTCAAAAAGCCAGGAAGCCTTGATTAGTGATCTCTATGACGGTAAACCGGGAGCTCAGTTGGTTAACCAAACCAATGAAAGTTGGTCTACATCTTTTGAGAACACATTAAGTTATAACAAACAGATTGGCAATAATCACAGAATAGATGCCATAGTGGGGATATCTTATAACCACAATCGTTACGATGCATCCTCGCAGAGTTATCGCGGCTTTCCAGATGATGACGTGTTAGTAGATATAAACTCTGCTACCTACTTTGATGCTGCAGGCAGTGAAAGTTTGGAGCAAGGACTTAACTCGATCTTCGGTAGAATAAATTATGGTTACAAAGGTAAGTATTTATTAACCTTTACAGGAAGAAGAGACGGTTCTACCAAATTCGGACCTGGGAGCAAATATGGATTTTTTCCTTCCGGAGCATTAGCATGGAATGTTCACAAAGAGCACTTTATGGAGAAGGTCAGTTTCCTAAACCAGCTGAAATTTAGAGCCTCATGGGGAATAACAGGATCCGATAATCTACCTTCTTTTACGTATTTAGCATATTACAAATCTTTGGATAATAATGGTTCTAAGTATGATGGTGTTAATGGTATTGTAGTATCCGGTGTGCCAAACGATAATATCAGGTGGGAGCAAACAGCTCAGACAGATTTTGGTATGGATTTCAGTTTATTTAACTCTCGAGTGAATGGGGAAATCGTACACTACAACAAGAAAACAACGGGGATTATTCTAATGACACCATTAGGCTATGAAACAGGCTTCAAAAACTGGAACGCCAACGTAGGAGACGTGTCGAACAAAGGTTGGGAATTTTTATTAGGTGTAGATGTGATCCGAAACAAAAATTTGAAATGGAATACCTCTTTCAATCTGTCTACGGTTAAAAATAACCTGGATCATTTATATGGAGGTAGATCTGCAGGACAAACCTTAATAGAAGGACAACCTCTGGGTGTATTCATCGGTTATGATGTGGTAAGAATTGCTCAAAATCAAGCAGAAATTGATGCACTAAATTCAGCAGCAGCGGGGGGACAATACCAATCATCTTTAAAAAAACCTGGAGACTATATTTTCAGAGACATAAATGGTGATGGTAAAATTACCTCTGCTGACAGAGTTCCTCTAGGTGATATCAACCCGAAATACTTCGGTGGATGGAATAATACGGTAACTTATAAAAACTGGGATTTCAGCATGAACTGGAATTTCTCCCAAGGCGGTAAACGTTTGTATGACAATATTACCAACCTGTATGCCATCAACCCACATAACAACCCAACTAAGGAGGTATTTGAAACATGGACTCCGGATAATCCCAATGCGCCGTATGCGGCTTATGGATCGGCCACTCATGGCTACACCCCGACATCGAGATCTGTGGCTAATGCTTCATATATCAAGTTACGTTCTGCTTCTATTGGTTATACCCTGCCATCTGAAATGTTCAAAGATACAGGGATTTCCAGAGTGCATTTATCACTAAGCGGAAACAACTTGTTGACCATTACCAACTACCCGGGCTTGGATCCGGAGGATGTTATATCCAGTTCTTTTGCCAACAGAAGTACAGGATATACTAGCGATGATGGTAGGGGTTATCCAAATGTGAGAACCTTTACTTTTTCTCTAAATGTAACCTTCTAATGCGTTTTTGTAAATCACTAAAAAGAATAACATGAAAAATAGAATATCCAAAAATATAGTATTAGTAGCAGCCCTAATGTTGTCTACTACAGCGTGTCAGCTTTCAGAACCATTAGACGATTATAAACCACTTTACTCCTTAGATGCTGATAATGCGATAAAGAATGAAGCTTCTGCAGAATTGGCACTTACCGGGGTATATTCCGGGTTCTTACAGGGAAGCACCAATACTGGGATGCCAATGCTGGTTCTTGTACCGGATATTATGAGTGGGTACAGCATCAATGGTACTTCTTCAAACAGTGCGGAAGATGTTGGATTAGCAACAAACAATCCTATTGCGACTGGAGCTAAAAGAACACAAGATATCTATGCTCTACTTTATGATATTGTAAACCGCAGCAACTGGATAATAGAGAAAACCACAGCTCTTGGTGATAATGTTTTTACCACAGCAGGTAGAAAAGCAGAAATTATTGCTGAAGGTAAGATTATGCGTGCCTTGGCAGATTTTTACCTGTTGCGTAACTTCGGACAGTTTTACAATATCAATTCAGAATACGGTATTGTGTTAAGAAATTCTCCTGTTAGGGATAATATTATTCCACCAAGAAGCACAGTAGCACAGACCTATGCCTCTATACTGGCGGATTTGGATGAAGGTATTGCCAATGCCCCCGATCTTAGAAGTAAAAAATATACCAGCAAAACCTTTGCAAAAGCTCTGAAAGCAAGAGTATTACTGTACATGGGGAAATACCAGGAAGCTGCTAATTTATGCCAGGATGTTATTAATGCTTCCAATGCTAATTTCAGACTGGCAACTACCTATACCGAATTCTTTTTGGATCATACTACCACAACAATATTTAGCAATCCTGAGATTTTATTTGGTACTGCTGGTGAGGGTTCTTTAGGTATTGGTATCGGTAATAATTATTCAGGAACTTATGCGAAAATGGCCCAATCTTATAAAGATGCGTTAGCTCAAACTATTAATGTTGGTGGACAGACCATTATCTGCGATAACGGTATAAGAAACAATTCATTCCCAACCAATTCTAAATATGGAGGCTTTTATACGACTAAATATCGTTCTAATTTCGTATCGGGTACCAATGAGATGTTTTACCAAATGCGTATGGCAGAGGTGTATCTTATTTTGGCAGAAGCCAGTGCAAGAGCTAATAATGTGGTAACTGAGCAGGCTTTGAAGGCAATTAATACCATAAGAACCAGAGCAGGAGCAAAAGCAACTGGTGGAAATGGTTTTGAAATCTATCCTAGTAACATGACACTATCTGAGTTTTTAAAAGCAGTACGTTACGAAAAACTAGCGGAATTGTATGCCGAAGGTGGAGAAACCTGGTATGATTTAATCCGGTACGATTATATAGATGGTGGTTTTAGTGGAGGTTTCAAAGTTTCCGATGTTAAAGCATCTGCAACCAACCCTGATAAATTTATTCTACCAATTCCTACCGAATCTATTGATGCCGGTGGTAAAACAGTGAAGCAAAACCCTTCATATTAACATTTATTTTTCCTTGAAGCAGGGCTTCTTGCTCTGCTTTGGATTTTTTTGATTTAGAATAAAACTTTTGAAATAATCACCACATAGGCATATAGAAATAAATTTTTTTAATGAAAGTAGCAATAGTTTATAACTGTATTTTCATCTACGATGAAAACTATTATACAGTTAAGGAACCTTGTTACGATGAAAAACTATGTCTCTATTACGGGTTAAAAAATTGAAATCTATAAACTTTATAACAGTAAAATAAAAAATGAAAAAAATTACAGCAATATTTATTCTTTCTGTTTCCATTTCCACAATGTGGGCACAGGGAATAAACTTTGAACATGGAACTTTCAAAGAAGCATTAGCAAAAGCTAAGGTGGAGAAAAAATTAGTCTTTATGGACAGCTACACTACATGGTGTGGTCCGTGTAAAGTAATGTCAAAAGAAATTTTCCCACAACAAAAGGTTGGCGATTATATTAATGCCAATTTCGTTAGCATCAAAATGGACATGGAAAAAGGTGAAGGAATAGAATTGGTAAAAACCTATGATGTGAAGGCTTACCCGACCTTACTTTTCCTGGATAGTGATGGGAAAGTATTACACAGAGCTTCAGGAGCTGGCACTAGCGAAGACTTCTTGGAATTAGCGGAAATAGCCAAAGATCCAGCCAAACAAATGAGCACTATGGAGAAGCAATATAAAGCAGGGAAAAGAGATTTACCATTCCTCGCAAAGTATGTCAAAGTCTTGTTTGAGGCGTTTAAAAATGATGAATGTATCAAGATAGGAAGTGAAGCAATTTCTAAAATGACACCGACACAATATTTATCTGATGATGGATTTACGATTATTCAATGTACAGGAATTAAATATAAAAGTAAAGAATACAATTATTTACTAAAAAACAAATCGAAGTTTATTGCTAAAGCTGATATTGGAGAAAAAGGGTATGACTATGTTATGACACAAGCAATCTCAGATTATCTCAATAAAGTTGCCAAATCGGCAAAGTCTATGGATGATTTGAAGAAGGCTATTGCAGAAACACGTAAAGATTTTATCTCTCAATATCAAGATGTTTTAGAAAGAACAGTTATTTCCGAATATTACTTTGAGCACAAAGAGTATGATACATGGTTTGATTTTAACAAGGAACAAGCCGATATAGCTTTCCAAAAGGATAAAAAGAGTAGCCTGGTTAATTATATTAATATTGCCTATAATGTTGCAATCAGTCCTGAATTTGAAAAAGCTGGACTTTATGAAAAATCAATCAATATGTTGGAAGGTATAAAAGATATCAATCCAAACTTTGTCGCGACTAATTTTTGCCTTGCTAATTTATACTTCAAAGTAGGAAACAAAGGAAAAGCTTTGGAAAATATTAACTATTTCCTCAAAAAATATGAGGGGAAGAAAGAAGATCCAAGTGCCGAAAGTATCGAACTGAAAGCTAAAATTGAAAAAATGTAATTCATATAAATAGTAAAGAAATGATACAACTAAATATAATAAAAACAGTCTTGGCTACAAGCCTTCTGACCACTATGGCTGTTCAGACATCTGCCCAGAATAAATTCCATATAGATGGTACGGTTATCGGTTTGCAAGATGGTAAAATATACTATTATAAAGGTGAAGAAGCTGCATCCATAGAAGTAAAAAGTGGCAAATTCCATTTGGACGGAGACATGGAAGGCCCTGTTAGTAGTGTGCTTTTTTTGCGGGATTCTAAATATAATTATAAAGATCAAACGTCCTTTACTTCCTTTTACCTGGAACCTAAAAAACAAACTCTAAAGCTGAATTATTCTGACTTCAGAAAAAGCGTTTTGACAGGTTCCAAACCTCAGGATGATAGTTATCGATTCGAGGCTATTAATGATAAGATTAAAAAGAAGTACCAAAAGCAGTTTGATAAAGTAAAAGCGCTTCAAAAAAAGTATGACCAGGTTGCCGCCACAAAAGATGAGAAAGCGACGGAGGCAGTAGCTTACGAAATAGACGATGCAAAAGCTTTGCTAGGTCCTGCTTATAAAGAAATGACTGCTGCTGGAATGAAATTCATGAAGGACAATCCAAAGTCTTTTATCAATATAAACAACATGTATTTTTATCTTGATGATATGAGTTATGAAGAAGCCATAAAGTACTACAACAGCTTTAACAACTTATATAAAAATACTAAAGAGGCTAAGTATCTTCTCTCGAAGATCGAAGCCAAGCAGAAAGGAGTTCCGGGTGTTATGGCAGGAGATTTTGATAGCATAGATATCAATGGAAACCCTATAAAACTTGGAGATTTCAAAGGCCAATATGTGTTGATGGATTTTTGGGCTTCTTGGTGTATACCTTGTAGAAAAGGTAACCCTCATTTGTTAAAAATTTATAATACCTACAAATCTAAAGGTTTAGAAATAGTAGGTGTAGCAGATGATGATAACAACCAAGCTGCTTGGAGAAAAGCAGTTGAAAAAGATGGTATCGGTGTATGGAAACATACTTTGCGAGGCTTACAATACAAGCCTGGGACACATCAGCAAATTAACAAAGATAAAGATATTAGCGATGGCTACAACGTAAGTAGTCTACCAACCAAGATATTGATAGGTCCGGATGGGAAAATTGTCGCCAGATACAATGGTGGTGAGGAAGATGATAGGAAAATGGACGCTGACTTAGAAGCTATTTTTGCTTCAAAATAAACAATGTGTAATGCCTTAATTTGAATGCTTTTAGGCAAATTTTAATCTTAAAAATTATGAGAAAATTATTTTCAATAGCTCTATTATTTGTTATAATAGGCGTTAGTGCGCAGGTGTATAACCCTGTGAAATGGAAAACAAGTGTGACTAAGGTCTCTGCTGATGAATATGATCTTATTGCTACAGCTATTATTGAAAAAGGCTGGCACCTATACTCGCAGTCTGTTCCGGCGGGCGGCCCCGTACCTACAAAATTTACTTTTAAAAGTAATCCAAGCTATCTAAAAAAGGGTAATACGATGGAAGATAAGGGAACCGTTGTTGAGGACCGGATTTTTGAAATGAAAATTAAATATTTCTCTAATAAAGCGGTTTTCAAACAGCGAATCAAGGTAAAAAGTAACCCTGGGTTCCAAGTGAAAAGTGATGTTGAATTTATGGCTTGTGATGACACAAAATGTCTTCCCCCAAAGGTGGAAGCTCTTGTATTTCAGGTAAAATAACAAACTGTTTTTATAATTTATGAAAAAATTAATATGGTTACTGGCTTTTTTTACAGTTGTTATATTTCATGCACAGGACATAAATCCTGTTGCATGGAAGACAAGTGTAGAAAAAATTTCAGATAAAGAATATAATCTCGTTGCTACTGCGATTATTAAAGATGGCTGGCATCTATACTCTCAGGAAGTAATGGAGGGACCTGCTGCAACAGCTTTTATGTATGATGATAGTGCTGGAGGCTTTACCCTAGTGGGAAATACCGCCGAGAATGAAGGAAAAACAATAGAAGACCCGGTTTTTAAACTGAAAGTGAAAACTTTTATTGGTGAAGTGGTTTTTAAGCAAAAAGTGAACATTGAAGGAAAACCTAATCCTATTAATGCCACAGTGGAATACATGGTAGGGAATACTTCCAAAGTACTACCTGTTAGCAGTGCAGATCTTATGTTCGACTTGAAAAATGTAGCAGCTGCTCCCGAAAAAAAAGGTATAAAAACGGCAGCTGCGACAGAAACTGAAAATACTGCTGACAGAGGACTTTTAGCAATTTTTCTTTTGTCGTTTTTTTCCGGTTTTGCAGCATTACTTACTCCGTGTGTATTTCCAATGATTCCGATGACAGTAAGCTTTTTTACTAAGCAAAGTAAAACGAAGGCCGCTGGAATAAGGAATGCTACGATTTATGGTATTTCAATCATTGTTATTTATGTGATATTGGGGTCATTGGTTACTGGGATTTTCGGTGCCGATTCTTTGAATGCGCTTTCCACAAATGTCTGGTTTAATCTTATATTTTTCATTCTGCTAATTATTTTTGCCATTTCGTTTTTGGGAGCATTTGACATTGTACTGCCAAGTAAATTTGCCAACAAAGTAGATTCGCAGGCAGACAGAGGTGGTATGGTTGGCATTTTCTTTATGGCACTTACATTAGCGGTGGTATCATTCTCTTGTACAGGACCTATTGTAGGAACACTACTGGTACAAGCTGCTTCTAAAGGAGGTATTGCACCAATCGTTGGGATGTTGGGCTTTTCTACCGCTATTGCGCTTCCATTTTCATTGTTTGCTGCTTTCCCGGGCTGGCTGAATGCCTTACCAAAATCAGGAAGCTGGTTGAATACAGTGAAAGTAGTATTAGGCTTCTTGGAGCTGGCATTGGCTTTTAAGTTTTTATCAAATGCAGATTTGGTGTTACAACTTCATTGGTTGGAAAGAGAAGTTTTTTTAGCAATATGGATCGCTATTTTTGGAAGTCTTGCATTGTATCTATTTGGGAAAATTACTCTTCCGCACGATTCTCCGTTGAATTTTATTTCGGTAGGGAGACTTTGTTTAGGAATTATTGTGCTAAGTTTTACGATTTATCTTATTCCGGGATTGTGGGGTGCTCAGCTAAAGCTAATTAGTGGTTTCCCACCACCAATGAATTACAGTGAATCTCCTAAAGGAGTTGGAGGAGGAGCTGGAAAAGCTAATGGAACAGATATAGCATCTGCACTTCCTGAAGGTGCAGAATCTGGGCCGCATGATATTCCTACATTCCACGATTATAATAAAGGAATTGCATATGCTAAAAAAGTCGGTAAACCTGTAATGCTAGATTTTACAGGCTATGCTTGTGTGAATTGTAGAAAAATGGAAGAAAAGGTTTGGCCAGATGAAAAAGTCTTGAATCATTTGAAAAATGATGTTGTTGTTGTTTCATTGTATGTTGATGATAAAAGAGAACTTCCTGAAAACGAAAGATTTAAATCTGAAATTACAGGTAAAGAAATAGAATATACAGGACAAAAGTGGAGTGAATTTCAGATATTGAAATATCAAACAAATGCGCAACCTTATTATGTTTTGATTGATCATGAAGGTAATAACCTGAACGCGCCTACTGCCTACAATCCAGATATTAATGCCTATCAAAACTGGCTGGAAGATGGAATAAAAAAATTTAAAAAGTAATATAAACCTTAGATGAAAGAAAACTGAAAATATTCAATCTAGTTTTGAAAAAATAATTAATACATGAAGTTTTTTAAAAAAATTACTATTGCAATTACTATTGCTGCAACATTCAGCAATATGTATTTTGCACAAAGCCAGACATACGAGTGGAAAGAGGCTACTTCAGCAGGATATACTTATCAATATGTAACCAATGATCCTACATCAGCAAGATATTATACACTGAAAAATGGCTTAACCGTTATTTTAAGTCCAACTAAAAAAGAACCCCGTATTCAGGCATATATTGCTACAAAAGCTGGTAGCAAAACCGATCCTGCGGATCATACCGGATTGGCTCACTACCTGGAGCATATGCTTTTTAAAGGAACGGATAAGTTTGGTACAAAAGACTGGTCTAAGGAAAAACCACTTTTGGATAAAATTGATGGATTATACGAAGAGTATAACAAAACTACAGATGTAGAAAAGCGTAAAGCTATTTACAAACAAATAGACCAGGTGTCCGGAGAAGCTGCAAAGTTCGCAATCGCTAACGAGTACGACAAAATGATGGGTGCTATGGGGGGACAAGGAACCAATGCATTTACTTCTTTTGAACAGACTGTTTATACTGAGGATATCCCTGCTAATGCTATGGATAAGTTTTTGGCATTACAGTCTGAACGTTTCCGTGCTCCGGCATTACGTATTTTCCATACCGAGCTGGAGGCCGTTTATGAAGAGAAGAATCGTGGGTTGGATGACGACGGACGTAAAGTTTTTGAAACGATGTTTGCCGGACTTTTCCCAGAAAATAATTATGGTAAGCAAACTACCCTTGGTACTATCGAACATTTGAAGAATCCTTCTTTAAAAGCAATTCGCGAATATTATAACACCTATTATGTACCTAACAATATGGGGGTTATTATGTCGGGAGATTTTAATCCGGACGAGCTTATAGCTAAAATAGATAAGGCTTTTTCTTATATGCAAGCAAAGAAAATCCCTGAATATAATCCTGGAAAGGAAAATCCTATTTCTGCACCTGTGGTAAAAGAAGTATGGGGACCTAATCCGGCGAATATTATGATAGGATTCCGTTTCCCTGGTGCTTCTACTAAGGATGCCCGTTTACTTTCGTTAGTTGGTGAAATGTTGACCAACGGACAAGCTGGGCTTATTGATCTGGATTTGGTTAAAAAACAAAAGCTTCTGGGAGCATCAGCATCTGCATATCCTTTAAAAGATTATTCCGTAATGCTTTTACAAGGAAATCCTGTTGAAGGGCAAACTTTGGATCAGGTTAGGGAATTATTGCTTCAGGAAATTAACAAACTTAAAAAAGGAGATTTCCCGGATGATCTAATCCCGTCTGTTGTCAATAATGTGAAGAAAAATACAATTCAGGGTGATGAGAGATACACCTCTCGTGCTGGTAATCTCATGAATGAATTTACATCCGGTGTGGATCATAAATCTACATTGGATTATATCGGTGAGATTTCTGCTCTTACCAAACAGGATATTGTAAATTTTGCCAATAAATATTTTAATGATAATAATTATGTGGCTGTTTACAAGAGAAAAGGTGCAGACAAAAATGTAGTGAAAGTTGAGAAACCACCTATTACTCCGGTAGAAGTTAATCGCGATGCACAATCTCCTTTCCTTGTAAAGGTTAATAATATGCCTGAATTACCTATAAAACCAGTATGGCTGGATTATAATAAGGACATTCAGAAATCTAAATTGGGCGAATTAAATATCCTTTCTGTAAAAAATACAGATAATGACCTGTTCCGTCTGCATTATTATTTCGGTGTAGGTAAATGGAATAATAAACTATTGCCTTTAGCAGCAAGTTATTTGGAATTTCTGGGGACTAAAAATAAATCTTCAGAAGATATAAGTAAAGATTTTTATAAGTTGGCAGCCAGCTTCAAGGTAAGTGCAGGTAATGAAGAAACCTATATTACATTAGATGGTCTTAATTCAAATTTTGCTCAGTCGATAAGTCTTTTTGAAGATCTTCTTAAAAACTGTCAGCCGGATGAAGAAGCTTTACAGGCATTCAAAGCAAGGCTGAAAAAAGCAAGACAAAATGCTAAGCAGAACAAAGGTTCTATTATGGCCGGATTAAGAAGTTATGCTCAGTATGGCGCTCAGAATCCATTTAATAATGTATTGACAGATGCTGAATTAGATGCACTGAAAGCTGAGGATCTTGTTGCAATATTACATGATCTGTTCAATTACAAGCATGATGTTCTTTATTATGGACCAAAAGCCGGGGCAGAGCTTGTAGCAGCTTTAAAACCTCTTCATAAAACTCCGTCTGCTTTCAAAAACTTTGCTCAGAGTAAGACATTTACTCAAACTACTTCGGATAAGAATAAAGTGCTTTTTGCTGACTATGATATGGTCCAGTCAGAAGTAGCATGGTCCAGAAATTCCGATTTCTATAATGCTAAAGAAGTTCCGACAATTAGCTTATTCAATAATTATTTTGGTGGCGGAATGGGATCAATTGTATTCCAGACAATAAGAGAATCTAAGGCTTTGGCTTACTCTACTTCATCATACTATTCTACTCCTGGTAAAAAAGGTGACAGAGATGTAATTATGGCGTATGTAGGAACGCAGGCGGATAAATTCAATGAGGCAACTGCCGCTATGAATGATTTGCTTACTACACTGCCACAATCTGAAAAACTATTTGTTACGGCTAAAGACGGATTAAAGAAAACATTAGCATCGGAAAGAATCTCTCAGGACGGAATTATTTTTAATTATATCAAAGCTCAGAAACTAGGGAACAATTTTGATATTCGTAAGAATATATTTGAGCAAACCCAGACGATGAGTTTTAATGATATTAAAAACTTCCATTCCAAGGAGCTTAGTGGTAAGAATTATACTTATTGTATAGTGGCTAGTGAAAATAAAGTAAAAGAAGAAGATATGAAGAAGCTAGGTGAGTTTAAAAAGCTTACACTGGCTGAAATATTTGGTTATTAAAAAGAAGAGTTTTTTGTTAGTAGATTGTATACTTAGTTAATTATCAATATTAAAATTTAACAGAGTAATATAATGTTAACGAAATTGTATCCGAACTGAGATTGTATGGAAAATATTTTAGATTGTATAATCGTAGGCTCTGGGCCTGCTGGATATACAGCAGCTATTTACGCTGCAAGAGCAGACATGAAGCCAGAACTGTTTACTGGACTTGAACCGGGAGGGCAATTAACTACAACAACCGAAGTAGATAACTTTCCGGGATATCCATCAGGAATTACTGGACCTGAAATGATGATGGATTTACAAAAGCAGGCGGAGCGTTTTGAAACTAAAGTTCACTATGAGATGATTAGCACTGTAGAATTTGCTAAAGAAGAAGGTGGTATACACAAGCTAAGCACAGGTACTCGTGAAATATTGGCTAGAACTGTAATTATTTCTACAGGGGCAACAGCTAAATATCTTGGATTAGATGACGAGAAAAAATACAGTGGTGGAGGTGTATCTGCTTGTGCTACTTGCGATGGTTTCTTTTACAAAGGAAAAGATGTTATTGTTGTAGGAGCCGGGGATACTGCTGCTGAAGAAGCTACGTATTTGTCCAAGATCTGTAATAAGGTAATTATGTTAGTTCGTAAAGATCATTTTCGTGCTTCTAAAGCTATGGTTCATCGTGTAATGAATACTTCTAATATTGAAGTGAAATTCAATCATGAGCTGGTAGCTATTGAAGGAGAAAATAACCTTGTAGAAAGAGCTGTAGCAATTAATAATGTTACCAATGAGAAATCTACAATAGATGTTCATGGTATTTTTATCGCTATCGGTCATAAGCCTAATACAGAAGTTTTTGGTGGTCAGCTCGATTTAAATGAAAATGGTTATATCCTTACAGAAAAAGGGTCTACGAGGACAAATCTTCCTGGTGTATTTGCAGCAGGAGATGTTCAGGATCATATCTATAGACAGGCGATTACAGCTGCAGGGAGCGGCTGTATGGCAGCGATGGACGCTGAGAAATATCTTAGCGAGCTTGAACATAATAAGAATTAAATCACTATTTATGCTACAAGAGTAGGTATGAAGTCAGGATTTTATCAGATCTTAGTTATTAATTCAAAATAGTGCAAAAAGCTTTAGAACAAGTGTTCTAAAGCTTTTTTGTTATATAAAAAATCTAAACAAAAACCTTCATGGAAGAACAACTTAAAGACAATGAGTTTGTAGAAATACAGAACTTAATTATGGAGTTTATCCTGACTTCTATAATCGTATTAATAAGGTGTCCGAAAATAAATTAGCTAACCTGGATTTGAAATATGCTAGATATATATTTAGACAATAGAGGGTTATCAAACCAAGCTTCAATGCTGCTGAAATCACTGTTATAGCACTTTTAGACTGTCAATTTCAGACAGACTCAGGTTTTAATACGTAAAAATTCAAACCATAAAATATCAGGCTGTAAAAGTGGATCATGCTCAAAAGTTGTGGTAAAACAATTGAATACCGATTGATTATTCTAAATTCTATAGACGCAAAGAATTAGTGATTCGAATACTTTATTTTAGGAGGCTAAGTAATGCGACTTCGTCGCTGATGAAGCTTTGTGAGTATGCGTTCGCTTTTTCAGATCGATTGAAA
>NZ_MAYF01000334.1 GCF_001684955.1 Chryseobacterium contaminans
CTTCTATTGCTCCTTTATAAGAAGTTCCTGCTAATAATGCTCCAGTGTTCAGTTCCAAAAGAGTTCCGTTTTTAAGCATTTCCGGAACGTTTCCTTTTGTAATTTCGATAGCAAAACCTTCTACCAATGCTGTTTTCCCAACTCCAGGTTCCCCAATGATGATGACGTTCGGCTTGCTTCTTCGGCAAAGGATTTCTACCAGCATTCTCAATTCTTTATCTCTACCAATGATGTTTTCAAGATCTCCTTTTCTGGCCTGTGCTGTTCTGTCAACACAATAGCTTTTAATGGATGGAAGGGATGAATCTGTAAAATCTGACCCATTGGAAAATAATGAGGCAAAGTCTCCGTTTTCAGAAACGGTAAACGGAGTATCTTTTCTATATAAGTTGAAAATTTCATGTTCTCTCAGTGGCAATGATTTCAATTGCTGAAGTGAAAACACTACCTGAGGTTTTACAATGGCAGTAAGAATACAGATTGGAGTGATCTCATCCAATCCCAGTTTTAAACGGATATCATCGGCTTCTTCTATAAGGGTATCTACAGCATCATCCTGCCCAACCTCATCAGGTAAATGGCTGGTTTTAGGATATTCTTCAATACGTACATCTGCCCATTCGTAAAAATAGCCGGGATCTTTATCTATGCTTTTTAAAAATTCATTAAGACCAATATCTTTATGCATCAGGGCCTGCAGAATGTGCGGGCCTCCATAAGTGCCATTATAATTTTCCCTCGCTATCGACTGAGCAATATGAAATAGCTGCTTTACTGTTTCGTTGGTTACTAGTACTCCCATTTATAATTTTTCTTATATTAATATTTGCGTTCTGTTTACTATTCTTCCAGATAATTTGATGTTCTTTTCTTTTTTTTGAACCTGGGCTTTGATTACTGATGTTTCAGAAATCAAAAGTGGTTCTTTTATTTTGCTAAAATTAAATATTTTATTCTAATTGTGATAAAGATAGTTAATTCTTCAATTAGAGAAGTAATAACCGTCGTTTTTTATCTTCTCAACTTTTTTGAACTGATTATTAAATCCCATATTCCCTTTCTCAGAACTTAATTTCCCTTTATATATCCAGAAAATACAGCAGAATAAGACTTAGCCACTGAAGTCCGATATAGATATAGAAAATCATGGCTGAAGGTTCTGCCAATTCATGTAATTTTTCGATCAATTTGGTCTTGATGATGTCATAAAAGTCTACATTTTCACCTCCTAAATTCAATTCATCAAATTTCACTTTATTTAAAGCATAGCCTAACACCCGTTTAAGAATTTTATTTTCTGAACTATTTTTGAATTCATTAACCAATCTTACTTTTGCCAATGCATAATCTGTACTATTGCGTACCACCACAGGCTCGTTGTTTTTGATTTTACCAACCACCTTATCAATAAAGGGAACTAAAATTGTCTTGGAATGATCCTGAACAAGTCTGCTGATAATTCTCGACATTCCATATTTTGTAGAGAAAATAGCAATACAAAAGGGTGCTGCAATCATTAACAGATAAAACAAACCTGCAGATAGGGGTTTGGCCATCACAGTTACCGTCAGAAATGCAAGGGTGCCACTATGTCCTAATGATGAGCCTAAACTTTCTGCCATTATATAAATTCCCAGAGAGAAAGTAATAACTGTTGAAAGGATTCCTATGGCATAAATCTTAAAGAGACTGAAGATAAATACAGCTGATAGCTTAGAAAGGTATTTAAAATGATCTGTGATCTTATTCATTAGTGTTTAATTTGATAACATGGTTTTTGTTTGTAAAAAATACAAGCTTTTTTACAAGTGGTACAATATAATGAATATTTTTATTGTAAAAGAATCCGTAATAATCCCATATTTTGGTAGAACATTTTATGAATAACTAACGTATTGCTGTATACTGAAACCTGAGCCTTACTATTAAAAGCCACTATCATCAATAATAACAAGAAAAGAAATATTGCCTACCTTGACTTCATAAAGCATTATTAGCATAAGGTAAATAAATGGTCTTACGTTTTATACAGCCACTCATCCCTTCATATTTATTTAGCCAAAGGATCATCTATCAGGCCGCTGATTCCTACATACCAGAAAAAGGCATGGTACATAAAATACAGGGCAGCTACTACAATGATTGCTATCAGAATCTTCAAAATGGTGTTTTTTGCCACTCTCATAAACAAAAAATGAGCTGCCGTTAATAACAAAGAAACAGGAATTGAAAATACAACTCCAAATTTCAAAATAATTGTTACAATAGATCCTGCATTTACTTCTACTTCAGGCAGGTCAATGCACAGGAATGCTACTATAATGACATTAACGAGTAAGAAAAGTATCAGAAATTCGGCAATAAAAGATTTTAAGCTCATGACAATATTGTTTTAAATCCGGAATTATTATTTTGTGTAAAGTGCAAGTTATAATGTCGCTTTTTTCTTATAGCCTGGATTTACTCCTGAACTGAATGCACTTTTTAATCCCTGCTCTACCTCCGGCCAAAACTGAGTATGGCTTAAACTGTGTGCAGCCATCGCTAAATAAGGTACCGTACCTGGTCTCTTCATCATATCTTTGATCTCTTTTTCATCTTTGGCGGTTACCAAACCAGCATTGTATTGTTTTACAAGTTCAATATAAACGCCCAGGTTTTTCCTTAATATTTTGATCTGTGCATCAATTTCTCCTGTAAAATAGATTTCTGCCCCATGCAATGCATAAGTTACATATCTTGCTTTCTTAGGATCTACAAACTGGCTCAATAGTCTCATTAAAACTTCCTGAAGGTTATTTTTCTGAACTGCATTTGATGTATCTGCAATAAACTTACTGCAAGCAGCTTTTTTGTTTCTGCTGTGATAATCATCTTTAGTTGTAATATTGACATCTAAAATCGGAAGGGCTTTTGTCTGAAGCTTCGGAGACCAGGAGGTTACTTCGATACTATCGGTAATTCCTGATTCTGCGGCAAAGACTTTGGCTAAGAAATTCAATATAAAACTATCTGTAACTCCTGTTGTTATACTGAAAAGATTATTGATAACCCTGATTCCGGCTGCAAGGTCTAAGTCTTCAAAAAATTCAGATCTACCGTAACCTCCACGGCGCCCAACACGGTTTGCATTGAATCTGCCATGACTAACAAAGGTCCAGTGCTGGAAAGTTTTCAACAATGTGATAAACTGATCCATTTCCCTTGTTAAGTTCGGTTTGGTTGGTTTTATATTTTCAAGATACTTGACAAATTCTGCTGTGAGCTGATTAATTCCTGATAATCCTCTGGCTGTTGCCGTCCAGAGTTCCGGTCCTTCGGTATCATTATCAATCCAAACATTCAATAAATGTTTAAAAGCAGCTGTATCTACCGTTCTTAAAGTATCTATCCCGGTCTGAAAGCTACTCATCTGGAAGTTTCTCAGGAAAATTTCCAGGTTTACCAGACTGAAATCTGCAATCAGCTGCTGAGTCAGATCATATTCGTTATGAACATTGATGATCTTACACTCTTTATGCAGTTTGCTATGGTTTAGCTGATGTTTTTTCTTGAAGAATGGTGTTGATAAATAAGTAATACTCTTCACCTTCCATGGTTTAGGATATTTTGAATCTGTAGCAATAAGTTCTGTAAACTGATTGATCACATTTCCTCCATGTGAATGCCCTATAAGATGGATATGAACTTCCTGGTTTTTCCAGAATTTATATACTCTTAAAAAAAGATCTAATAACCGCTCAGCAGCTAAGTTTCTTTCTTTTGTATCATTATCACCTGACCAGCTGAAGAAATCTCCTTCAATGTGAAGGTCTAAATATTGTGGTTTAAGGTCTTTTATTTTATTCCAAAAGTTGGTTTTACTGCTTCTCCAATAGTCTGTATTGGCCTGATGCTTTAACCCTGCTGTGTTTATAGGGTCTGTTGTTCCGGCAACAAACATGACAATATCAATGACTCTTTTTTCTGTCTTTGGCGGGCTTTTAGGATCCCCATATCTTACCCCCTTCCCTACTCCAGTTTCGGTTACGGTCTCTCCGGCAGAAGTAATAATACTTTCTTTGGCATACATATTATGCCCTTCCTCAGAAATTTTGGTATAAGTTCCTTTTACAATTCTCGTCCTGCTCATAGCTTATTGATATTACAGTTTTCGTAATGATCTTAAATTTTATTTTTCACTGATGATTTTGCCGGTATTGGCATCCATCTTATAGACAACGGGCTTCCAGACATTAGGCTCACCAGGAGATGTTTTCATGATTTCCAGCAATTCTTTTTCTGAAAGTCTTTTTCCTTGAGTTATTGAAATATTCCAGACAGGAACATCCTGATCGTATACAATATCATATTTATTCGTTCCGTCATCATTTAATCTTCCTTCCCCAGTTTTAAGGTTAATATATCCTTTTTTATCCAAAAAACTCAATACATCCTGATATTTGATCTTTCCATAGTTTTGATCTTCATCTACTGTTTTTTCAAGATTTCCGTCTTTATCATAGTATTCGGATTTTTCTACTTTCACGGTTTCACTTATCCTGGTTTCTTTTTTCTTCAGATTTCCGTTAGGGTAAAACTCTTTATAAACATATAGAAATGATGGTTTAGGAAGTAACTCTTCCAAAGTTCCCGCTTCATCTTTTTCCGGAGCAGACATAGATAAAACAGTATATCCGTTTTTCAGTTCCAATGTTCCGTTGCTTTCCTGATATTTTTTAAACAAAGCAAAATCAAATTTTTCAACCATGGTACTCGTTTTATTATTTTTATGAGTCTCTTCTTTTTTAGACTGGCAGGTACATATTACAAAGCATAATATGGAAAGGTAAATTAATAATTTTTTCATTACAGCATAATTTTAGAGTTCAACACTTTCCATTGCCACTTAAAAACACTGATTCTTGGGATTTGTATATGATGACAATAGTCCATAAGGTTATTTGTTTTATAAGCTTCATAGGTATATTTGGCTGGAGCATTTCCATCAAAAGTATGGGGTAATCCTAATGCATGCATTAATTCATGGGCAACCGTTTCTTTTGAATGGGTATAAAACTGAACCGTAAAAGTGGTATTAAAAAATGAGAAACCATTAGTATATGAAGCAATTTTACCATTCTTCCATCCCGGATATATATCTTCTATAAAAAAGACTTTAAAATGTGAATCGTATTGGCTGCCATATTTATCCCGGAATTTCTCTTCCAGATAGTCTCTTAAGCCACTGGAGTTGTTTATATAATACTTTCCATCAATCTTTTTACAGAATTTGAATCTGAAGGCATTATACAGGAAGTTCCCCGTACAGTCAATAGAAAAAGAATTTTGAATGGTTGGAGAGACCAATGCCTGATTCAGACATTGTGTAAAATATTGCTGACTACCCGGTTTCGGTTTTCCAACCTTAATCACATCATCAATATCTGTTTTTACAGAAATAAAAAGGGCAGAAATCTTTTTGACATGAGCAGCAGAGTTGGGATGAATGATTAAGGCACCACAGATTTCTCCATCTGCTTTTACATACAGCATCTGTTCTTTGCTAAACTGTTCCTTACAGGTTATTTTCAGATAATTGGGCTTGTCATATTTCCCTACTTTAATGACTCCGATCTCTTTAAGATTGAGTGAAAGGTATTTTTCTGCATCTTTATCTTTGAACTCAAAAGTCAGCTTTTGAGGTTTCTCTTTAATTTCAATTTTAAGGGTTAACAATGCTGATTTTCCTTTCAGTAATGTCAAGACCGGTATTGGATACAGGTAAGGTTTTTTATTGACTTTCTTCCAGGAAATGGAAAGACTTTTATAGCTTTTCAGCTTTTTGTCATACATATTGAGATCTTTGTGGAAATTGGTATTCCAGCTATTCCCATTTTTAAAAACGGTAACATTATCAGCTTCATAATATTTTCCCATGACGGCCCCGAACCAATTATCTCCCGGCTGCCCTGAGTCTCCTTCTCTTAACCAATCAAAACCAAAATCAGGATTATCTTGATATTTATCATGAGGTCTGAATTTCACTACACATTTAGCCACTACTTTTCCGGCAGGTGGCATTGAGGGGTTTCCAAAATTTACCCCATCAGTGACACCGGTTTCAGTAATAGCAGCTCCGGCGGTAGTAATAATATTCTCGTTAGAATACATACTGTGTCCTTCCTGAGATATTTTGGTATAAGTGCCTTTTACGATTCTCGTCCTACTCATGGCTTAATATTAAAAAATTTCCGTAATTATGATTACTCTTTTTTACATTTTGTGATAAAAAGCTACTCCAAAATAGCATTTTATTAGTTCTATTCCATAAGTCTTATTATAATATTCATTAGCTGCTTACAAAAGGAACTACTTTTTTCTCCAACTCTTTACCTGTTTGCCCATCTAAAACTACTCTTTGTATATCTCCACCCGGGATAAGATATTTTATTACCCATACTTTTTTACCATTAAGTGTTTCCTTTCTTACCTTAGTATAGTAACCAGATTCATGATATCCCTTCGGAAGCTCAATTTTATTCTTTTCACAATATTCTACTACTTTTTCTGGAGTAAAGCCATACCCTTCATCTGTATTTTCTTCCTTTACAAGCTTACCTGACTCATCAAAATAATACCAGATGCCAACCTGAGAACCTTCATTGAAGGCGATACCTTTGTTTTCAATATTTTTAGAGGAATAGTAGTTTTTTACTATTATAAAATAACTATCCTTAAAATATTCTGTATAGCCAGAGCCTATTTTAGCAGAAACAAATGTTGCTGTTTTGTTATCATTAATAGTAATATCTTTCAGCTCTTCTGTATTGATTATTTCAAATTTATTATCAACAGTTGGTATAATAGTTTTATTTATCTTCTGCGATTTACAAGAAAGAAACATCAATAAACTTAGAAAAAACATTACCTTTTTCATGAAATTGTATTTTGAAAATATTCACTAGCTGCTTACAAAAGGAACTACTTTTTTCTCCAACTCTTTACCTGTCTGCCCATCTAAAACTACTCTTTGTATATCTCCACCCGGAATAAGGTATTTTATTACCCATACTTTTTTACCATTAAGAATTTCTTTTCTTACCTGAGTATAAAAACCCGATTCATGATATCCTTTGGGAAGCTCAATTTTATTCTTTTCGCAATACCCTACTACTTTTTCAGGAGTAAACCCATATCCTTCATCTGTATTTTCTTCTTTAACAAGCTTACCTGACTCGTCAAAATAATACCAGATGCCAACCTGAGAACCTTCATTGAAAAGCAATCCCTTACTTTCTATATTACCATCACTATAAAAGAATTTATTTAGCTTAAAAAAGGAAGAATTTATATATTCTCCTTGTAAATATCCTTTGCTTTGCTTATCCTGACGTAACGTACAAACATTCGTCATTATAAAATAAGTTCCTCTAACTGCATTACTTTTAAACGCTTCAACATCAAACTTTTCAAATTTACTATCAACAGTAGGTAATATATTTTTTCTATTCTGAGATTTACAAGAAAGAACAATCACTAAACTAAGGAAAAACAATATTTTTTTCATACAGTTCAATTTTGTATTGTTATTAGCTCCTTTCTGTAAAAACAAAATTAATTATTAATAAATTCAGATTCTCTTCGTGAGATTATTTTACCAGAAGTACCATCCAAAATTATGCTTTCAACAATATTAAATTTCTTTTTCCATTCTATTTCCCAAATAGGTTTTTCTTTTTCTATTCTTCGGGTAATTGTGGTATGAAATCCTGTACTTTGCAATACAGGTCCTTTTGTTAAAGGAATGCCTTCTTTTTCACAGAATTTCAGAATATCCTCAAATGTGAACTTATAAGGTTTATCATAATCAATCTCCTTGATAAGCTTTCCATTTTCATCAAATTCATACCAGATACCTATTTGTAAACTTTCAGTATTATTTGAAATACCTTTAGTTTTAATATTACCATTTGGAAAATATACTTTTGTTAATGTATAATAAGAATTTTGTAAAGTCATAGAATAACTCTTGCCATAATTCGCGACATTCATTTCTAAATAAGAACCATTATCTAAAGTTTCACTGGGATAACTAGGGTTTTTATTATACAATTTCTTATATAGAATTGTATCAAAAACTTCAAATTTACTATCAATAGTAGGTAATATATCTTTAATATTCTGCGATTTACAAGAAAAAACCATCAAGAAACTTAGAAAAAATATTACCTTTTTCATGAAATTGTATTTTGAACATATTCACTAACTGCTTACAAACGGAACTACTTTTTTCTCCAACTCTTTACCTGTCTGACCATCTAAAACTACTCTTTGTATATCTCCACCCGGAATAAGGTATTTTATTACCCATACTTTTTTATCATCAAGGGTTTCTTTTCTAACCTGAGTATAAAAACCCGATTCATGATATCCTTTGGGAAGCTCAATTTTATTCTTTTCGCAATACCTTACTACTTTTTCAGGGGTAAAATCATATCCTCCATCTGTATTTTCTTCTTTAACAAGCTTACCTGACTCATCAAAATAATACCAAACACCTATGGGTGAACCTCCATTAAAAGCAATCCCTTTTTCTTTTATATTCCCACTTCTATAAAATAGAATATTCTTATTGAACATACTATTATTATCATATTGTTGCCTTATGTAGCCAAATGACTGTCTGTCTTCAATAATTATATCATTATCAATGTTTTTTACAAATGTTCCTCTTGTAGAATTTTTCTCAAAATATTCCACATCGAATTTCTCTAAAGATCTATCAATTGTTGGTATCATTTTATTATTTTTTTGAGACTGGCATTGTATAAATATATTAATCAATACCATTAGAATAATTTTCCTCATATCTACTTAATTGAATTGTTAGCCTGTTTCCATTGCCAATAAAATAGTGAACACCTATTACTGTTGTTGCCCGAGCCTAAACGATGTGAATAATCTAAAAGATTGTCAGTTTTCTTAAACTCATATGTAAACAACGCATCTGATGTAGTTTTTTTATTGGTGAAAGTATGAGGTAAATTCATTGCATGCAGAAATTCATGAGCTGCAGTCTGGTCATTTTTACTTTTGAATACAACAACATAATCAGCTCCAGGAGATGAATACCCTGATACATGCCCTCCCGCTGGATTATAGCCATTTTCATCAAAATAAAAGGCTTTAAAATGCTTATTATATTTACCTGGATATGTTTTCTCTAATTTATTTTTTAAATAGCTAACTAACGACTTACCTCCGCTAGATTTACCAGAATCAATCTCACTATTCGTAATAAAATCATTAAAGTCTTTTTCAGCGGTAAGATCTAACTCCACGATAATAGAAGAATCAGAAAGTTGGATATAAGCCTGTTCAAGATATTGATTAATTCGGCTTTTCTCAAGAGTAGCATTTGGCTTTTCTTCTTTTTTTGACGATATAGCAGGTGTTCTTATTTCAACAAAAACAACATCTTTCTTCTTATGTTTTGCTGCATCATTAGCCCAGACGCTTATCTTTCCTACTATTGCTTCTACAGTTGTTCCCTTATCGTCCTTAAAGGCTTTTAACTCTATTGTCTGATCTGTAGTAAACTCTTTAATGCATTTAATAGTTACTTCAAAATCATTCAAAGAGATTTTTTTCTTTCCTTTAATTTCAATTTTATTAGGAGTATAGGTGAAATAATCAGACTTTGTAAACTCCAGATAATCTGCTTCATCTTTAATCTCCGCAAAGAAAGTTATTTTTGCTTCTCTATCTTTCTTCAGCGAAAGCCATGGAATATAATATTCTTCTGCTACTTCTTTTCCGGCTTTATTTTTATATGTTTTCCAAGGTATAGAAAAAGGTTTATACTCTTTTTTTAAAGTATTAAACATAGTTTCATCAGCCTTAAAAGCTCCATCATATTTGTTAACATAAGTAGGTTGGGAATTATCTACTAATTTTTTATATGTTGAATCAAAATACTGATAAGCAACTACATCTTTAAATGAATTATCATTAAAAAGTTTAGTATCGTCTAATCTTATCCAGTCAAAACCAAATTCCCCTTTCCAGTTTTTATTGGGACGAAATTGCACAATCAACTGTATAAGCTGTTCTAATGGTGGAGAATCAGGCTCATTGAAGCTCACCCCTTTAGATTCTCCTTTTTCAGTAAACCATTTAAAAGCACGGGAGATAATACTCTCCTGTGAATACATATTATGGTCTTCCTGAGTTATTTTATTGTAAGTACCCTTTACAATTCTTGTGCGGCTCATCGCTAATGGGCTTTAGATTTCTCACCACTATTATTTTGTACTTCCTGTTGTGCATGTTTATTGATAGAGGCATTGGATGTAATATTCATTTCTTTTTCAGAAATTTCATTACGCCCTTTTTTGGTTTCGCTGTGTACATCTCCCTCAATAATTTCAGTCAGTTTTCCGGTAATAAACGTACTAGCATTTCCAATAACTGAGGTAAGTTTCATTGCCCCTACACTTTCAGTATTATTCAGCCCTATGCTGTCAGATTTATTCATTCCTACTGTTGTTGTCATGTTTTCACCAACGTTGATGTTCATGTTCTTACAGTTCAGGGTCATCGTTTCCGGTGCAGTGATATTGATATTGCTTCCGGTAGTATCCAGGTGGATTTCATTGCCACTTTTATCTGTGATAATGATGCTTTCATCTTCAGTGAAAACAATTCTGTGCCCGCTTCTTGTCTGGATCGATTTTACACGGTTGTCTGCACCACCACCAAGGCCAATTCCACCATGGAACATTCCTCCCATAACAAACGGACGGTCCGGATGACTGTGTACAAAGTTCACCATTACCTGATCTCCTACTTCAGGAATTGCAACATACCCACGGTTTTGGGTAATCTGGTCAGTTCCCCCGGCATCAGGACTCATTACTCTTACAAAGTGAGTAGTATCATTCATCTGCCAGTCGAATCTAACCTGTACTCTTCCCTGTCCTTCCGGATCTGCATTGGCAATTACCGTTGCAATCTGTGGTTGTGCAATAGGAACTGTAAATTCAGGTTTTGGTAAAAATCCTGTATCTGCAGCTATAGATTCAAAGCTTCCTTTATAGTGTCCGATGGTATCAATTTCGTGAACAGCTTCGGTTACCATCACTTTGGTAAAATAAGATGTTTCGTTGCTGTCCGGTTTTCTCATATGAATATCTACCACACATCCTGGGTGAAGAAATGGTACTGTAGTAGAACCTGAAACAGAAAATACACTCACAGCTTCACTTCCGGCAGCACTTTTCTGAGAGTTTTCTACATCCAGATGGGTTGATGCCTTAATAGGAGCCACCTGAAGAGCCGGCGTTTTATATATTTTATCGTTATGGCTGTATGCTGTTTTGGCCAGATCTCCCAAATGGTTGATTGGAGTTTCACCGGACGTCAGCTTTTCATTTTTACTGCTGTTATAGCCGTAGTATTGTGGTTTTGTATGAACTGCTTTTAGCTCTACCCTGATGTCATCAGCATTACTCCCATAAGTAAGCTTTATAGGCTTGTTCTGAGGGGGAAGTTTTCCAAAGTGAAGAACTTCTCCATCGTAGTAAAATTGTTCTCCATAGGCTTCTGCCATTCTTGCAAGATAGTTATAGTGTGTCTCATTGTATTGGCTGCTGTAGATAATCTGAGAATAATCATTGGTATCCACTCTGATATCAAAGCGTCCTTTATCAATTCCCTGTTTGATTACTTCTTCAGCAATGATTCCCATATTAACTGGTTGTCCACCACCAAAACTCTGGATATGCGGTGCACCATCTAACAGAATTGTTGGGCTGTATCCTGAAAGCACAATATTTCCAAGACTCATCTTTTCCTGGCTGAATCCTACTTTGGTAATCAATCCTACGAAGTTTCTTTCGGGACTGTTATCAATATCTTTATAGGAAATAATAGCGGTAAGACGTTTCCCCAGAAATTTATTGGCTTCCTCAAGGGTATGGCTTTGTCTGTCTCCCAATGCATCGTGAGCAAGGGTAAGACTGAACTCGTGATGGTGACTCGCTTTTTGCTTAAGCGTGAAGTGTTTGTAATATTTAATAATTTTTCCCTCCACAACCAGTGAAAGTTTTACCAACCGGTTGATCCCTGCATGGTGGTTTTCGGATACCCCATCTGCATTCTGTGATGGACGGAAAGAAGAACCCTTTGTCTTTGTTTCGGTTTTCATATGCTTGTGTTTAGTTTAGTATTAAAGATAGTAATATTTTACGAAACAGCCAATATATCAATGATATATGAATAATTAATCAATATAAAATTTGATGTCAGGCAAAAAAAGACCGTCTTTAACAGTGACAGTCTTTTTTTCGTATGAATGTTGATAATGTGTAACAATTTTAGCTTGTTGGCCAAAGTCCGGCATATTCAGAATTACCATAAGTGATGGTTTCAGCACTTACTACGAAGCTGATGAACATACTGTTGCTGTCTACAGCATCAAATTCCACCTGGTGCTGGATAACATACCCGTTTTGCCAGTTCAATGTGATTAATGTTCCTTCTTCGTGAGATTTATTGAAAGTAATTTCTCCTACTGTTGGCTTATATTTTCCGTTCAGTAAACTTTCTAAGATATCTGATTTTTCAGTAGCTTCTACTGTAACTTTGATTAGAGCGTTAGAAGGATCTGATGCTACACGTCCTGATACGTCTGTTGATCTTGATACGCTGTAGTTCATTTTTAATAATTTCTGACCTTCTCCGTTATTGAATTTTAAGATTCCTCTCGAATTTCTTTCTGCCATGATTGTAAATTTTAACCGTTAGTAATATTTTGTGATTCAGTGATTGTATAGCAAATATAAAGGGTCTTTTCCTCTAAAAAAAACTTTTCACCATAAATTTGAAAAATTGTAGTAGTTCTACGACTTTTTGTAGTAATTCTACGATTCTGGATTTATAAATCATCGCACAACTGTCATGAATAAAGCATTTTAACATTTCTCCCCAGTTAAGAAAAAAATATACTTTTACACTAAGTCGAGAAATAAACAATACTATCTATTGAAAAAAACGTTTTTTTTACTTAAAAATGTTCCATCAAAAATCACAGAGAAAACCATTGTGTAAAATAATATAAAATAACCTCTGTATGTAAACAAAAAAGCAGAAGTAAGTTACTTCTGCTTTTATTATGATAAAACTAACAATTAATGTTTAGTATATTCCGGAGCTTCTGTTTGTGTCATGGTTGGAGTAAAGTATTCGTTCAACCAATAGAATGTTTGCCCGTTTTGCTGAATCTTCACTGCCGGATTATTTCTGTGATTCAACATTCTTTCTGCCAGATCCTTATAGTGATGGAAATAAGTCCTTACCGTTTCGTTACGAACTATTTTTGATTTCTTCCATCCTTTCAGTTTGTACTTGGCCAATATCTCTTCTTCAGAAAGATCAAATCCGGTACTCATACCAATAGCATAAGACATTGGCAGTTCATAAAGGTCTCCTTTGTCCAGGAATTTGATGGTTGGATTGTATTTTTTCAACAACCTAACATATTCTTTAATAGCTTTTGACTGGCTGAAACCTGGTTTATCTGGTTCTGTATTTCTGTATACTTCAGAATAGAAAGCTTTAAGATTATCAAATTCAGATTCAGAAATAAGGATTCCTTTTTCTATACTTGGAGTAATTTCTTTCAGTTCTTTCGGTAAATACCCTTTCACAAGGAACGGGTTTCCGTAATTAATCAGCTGTGCGGCAATTCCAGCAGAAACAGGGTTAGTAAGTCCCGGATACAGATATTTGTATTTCAAATCCACATCTGTTTTTCCTGCTCCTACAGAAGAATGGAAATAGGCATTAAGGGATTTATCTACATTCTGATTATCTAAAGTAACCTGTGCAATAAGACTGTCTACTGATTTCTTAAGGAATCCAGGAGTGGCTACATCTCCTTTCTTAGGGAAAATAACAAATCCCTGAGACATACTTTGTTTAGGATAATCCAAAGAGAAAAATCCTTCATCACCTTCTATCAGACTGAAATTGTTCTTGGTAAGAACATCAGATTGATTAATAATCTTTTGCTTTTTAAGTTCAGCAATATTTTTAGCAGTATTGGTTACTACGTTTTCTGCCATCAATACAAAATCATTATAAGTATCTGAAGATCTTGCACTGGTCTGGAACATAATTAATCTTGCCTGAGCCTGAGTAAGCGAACCGATTACACTGTACATATTTCCACTTTGGTTAGCAGAAGTTCCCACAGTAACTACAATATTGGTTTCATCCGGAACATTGGAAAGTAGATTTCCGGCTGCAGAAAGAGCTTCTCCTACAGGTTGGTAACCATTATTGCTGGCACAGTTCATTTCATTCGTTTTCTGATCAATAAATGTTGTTATCTTACTGTAATCAGTACTTAGGTTGGAAGCTGCAATATTATTACCACAAGGGTTGTTTTTGTATAAAACAACTCCATATTTTACATTATTGAAATACGATGGTTTTTCAAATCTAAGCTGAAGATCCTGTAATAATGATTTTACAATTGGAGCATAAGGTGCATTTCCGGCACTGATATCCAATGCAAAAACGATGTTAATATTTTTATCTCTATCTGTAATCTCTCTGTAACGATCAAAATAAATAGGCTCTCCTAAAACATTAAAAACATAGTTCTTGCTATAATCAAGAATATTGGTGAAATATTTGGTTTTGGAATCCGGAGTGGGAGTTTCGTTTAAAGCAAGGGTTACCGGGAAAATATTTTCCAATGGTTTTCTCTTATTGACATCTGTAAGGAGAATAGCAGTTCTGTTCTCTGCATCTGATCCTGAAGCTCCCGGATATCCTTCATGCACTCCCAGCTCAGTATCTGTGATACCTGTTGGATTTTTAAGCTTAATGGCCGAACGCTCACCCCATGTAGAAATTACGTTTGAACTTACCCATCCGTAAAGGCTCTTACCAATACTATCGATATCAACAGACGGCTTTTTACCTACCAGGAATCTTTTGTTATTTTCAGCCTGCTTGTAAACGTATACCATCTGGCCGTTAGGGATCTTAACATTAGCGGCTTCAATAAGGCTTGGTGAATTAAACACCATGATAGAATCATTCTTATAGTATCTTTCAGCGCTTCTGATAACCTCACTGTTATTAGGCACTACTGCTACTCTTACAGGATATCCTGTTCTTTCACTTTTTAGAGAGTGATTCCATAAAAGCAGGTCAGATTCATGAATCCAGCCATAGGTTTTAATAGATTTTGAGGAAACTTTTTTCATTAAGGCATCCGGAACATATTCCGCTACCTTCACCATTCCGTCTCTATGTTTCAGAACCATTAAAGGTTCCAGGAATTTTACTTCTTTATATGATTTTTCGTCATCTTTATCCAAATAAGCCGTATTTCTTGATCTGTCTGAAATAACGATCCATGGAACGGATTTTTTAGGATAACCGTTGACAACTGTTGAATTATCTACCTGCCCATATTGAGAAGGTTCAGGTGTTTTTTTTGACGGAAGCTTTACCTGGCAACTCGTCAATAATACTGATAATCCTATGTAATATGCTGCTAGAGGAAATTTATTTTTCATCCTATTTTATCTTTTTATGATTGGCGCATCCGGAGAACCGGATGGTATTATTTGCTTTGGTTTATATCTACTTTCGTTACACAATTTTGCGTATCATCTAAATTCACCTTTACAGTCTGAATGACAGTATTTTTGTCAAACTGAAGACCTGCACAGTACATATAGAAGTTATTTACTTTACTGTCATTTACTTTTACCACTGTGTTTTCATTATTACACAGGTAAGTTTTTAACAGGTAATTGTAATGCATATTAAAACTGTTACCATTCGCGATCTGCTGTAGGTGGTATTTGAAATCGTTATCAACTTTTGCATAAGAATCTTCTACTGATACTTCATCCTGCTCCAGAGAGTTATATGCCGGAAGGATTTTGATACGGTGATAAATAGGTTCCTGACTTTCTTCTGTATACAGGGTTACCACATAGTCTCCCGGTTTTTTATAAGCATAGATAGCCAGCTTGTCTTTAGAGTCTGTATTTCCCGTTTCACCAAATTTCCATGCAAATTGTGATGCATTGGAAACAGCACGGAACTGTACGTTCTCATTTTGCATTGCCTGTGTCTGAGCTTCTATGGTTGTTTTAGACTTTACACTATCCTTAGGCTGTTTGACGCTTCTTGCCGTCACCATTACCGGAAATGATTTGGTGTATTTGTTGTCAACAATCAAACTTACCTGATAGTATCCAGGTTTATTATAGAAGTGGATCCCACTGTTTTTATCAGAAGTTGTTCCGTCTGCAAAGTTCCATCTTTTGGTTTTGGCAAACTGGGTTTTATCTTCAAATAAAAGAGTATCTCCTACCGACAATGTAGATGGATAAACTACTGCAACAATATCATCCGCAGAATGGATCACTTTTTTCTGCAGCCATAATGCAACAAGTGCTGCGATGAGCAATGTTGCAATAACACCGATAATAATGTTCTTTTTGTTTTTTTGAAAATAATTCATAGTTAATAATTGTGATGTGTTTTATTTAAAGTTCCTAAATTCATTCTCCTTTTACTGGGTACGAGCATTCAGCTCACTTTGGCGTCGATAAATTTTCTCCTGCTTATCTTTAAATCCTATTCTGCATTCTTCAACTTGCTTTTCAAATCTCTTGATATCTTCTGAAGTGGTTGAAATTACCTTTTTATCTTCGTAGTACATTTTGTAAAATTTGGCAATTTGAGGATAAGCATCTTTTCGGGTATCAATAATATTATCATGACGTTTAAAATAGTCATTCAGATCATTCACACCTACAAAGATATTGTTTTCCACAAAAGGCTGAGGAGCTTCATCGGTAAGCTTCGTGATCATGGTATATGTACTGTCCATGATCGGAATAATGATCTTTTGGTGCTGTTCAAATTCAGCTTTCTGTTCAAGATTCTGAATTCCTCTTACATCTTCGTCGGAAAAAGGAGATTCAAATCCTTTTAAAAAGATAACCCCTAGAAATAACATGGCAGTGATAAGCATCAGTATTAAATAAAAAAACTGATAATGCCTCTCCTTTTTAGATAGTGTAATTTGTCCTTGCATATCTTTATTTTTTTATCTTCTTTTACCTCCAGTGAAATGTCTTGTAGGATCTTTTCTAAGCTCATTATTGGCTCTGTTTACTTTTCCCATACATTCATCCAGATCTCTGAGAACAGTTTTCTTTTTGTATTCTACATCGCTAATCTTAGTTTTCAGTGCAAGCATAGGTTCTATCTGCTTCATTAATGCTGCATAATGCTTAAAGCTTTGGGTACTGTCTTTTCCCATAATACTTTTAACACCTCCTACGTTATCCATAATACTGGTTCTGAGAAAAACCTCATTCTCCACCTTGTTGATATCAAGCTGGGTCATTTTTTCGTAAATTTCATCTACATTACTCTTCAGCAGATCACTTCTACGCATTAGTTCCCTGTAAGCTTCAGCTTCACGACTTATCCCCTCACGTTGTATATCATAGCTCTTAAAGAAGAGGTACAAACAACTAAAGGATACCATAGACAAAACGACAAAAGAAAGGATAAACTTCCAAATGCCCGTTCTGACGTCAGATTTGTTCAATTTTTTTTCCCTGTTCGAAGACATATATTTGCGATTTGTTTGGCCTGTGAAAGTATAAAAAAAATTTTTTATGCACAATACGTATTTTCCCCACTACGGTTTCGTGAAATCCCGGTTTAAATTAATATTAATTTTCTCTTTAATAAGTTTTTCATAAATTAGGCCTCTAAATTTTAAATATCATTCGCCAAATCGATATTAAGAATGAGTAAAATATTATCTAATACCGTGCGCTTTTCTATAGCAGACAGCGATTTTTATTTTAAGAAAATAATGATCAAAACCCTGATGGAAAACCCTTTCTATATGCTGTTGAACGACTGTAACAATGGCCACGAGCTGGTGAACAGAATATACAGAAGACAGGAAGATGTATTCATTATTGAGCTGTTTATGCCGGTATTGAGTGGAATTGAAGCCATTAAATATATCAGGAAAAACAACTCAGAAACACCTATCATCACTTATTCCGGTACTTACCAGGAAGATATGGCTGAGATTCTGTCGAAAATTCCTAATATATACTACTGTCAGAAAAACAGCACCATTATTAAGGATATTATTAAGGGGAGCATTGCTTCTGACGAGTTTGATTACAACGCTTATTCAAAGGAATGGGAACAACAGCCGCTTGCCGTACAAGAATATATGGACAGGCAGAAGAAAGGACAGGAAGAACTTTCTCCGGCTGAGATACAACTGATGAGATTCTGCTATGAAGGTTTCAGTAATAAGGAAATTGCAGAAAAACTGAACCTGAGTACAAGAACGATTGACACTTACATTAACCGACTGACGGAGAAACTGGGATTAAAAACGAAACTTCATCTTATCCGTTTTTGTGTGGAAAATGGATACTACAATTCCAGTATGTAGTGATGATGAGATAGATGAAATATAAAATGGAAGCCTTTGATAAATTGACTGTTATATATTTCTCATTTTAATCATGATTGATAATTTTTCACCATGATAGTGTAATATTATTTTATTGTTAAATTATCTCCAACCTGCGTTAATATAGCATATGCATTAATAGCTCAACTGTTTGAATAAAAATATTTTGCCACTAATTTGCTAGTATTCAATTTTTTTAACTAAATTTGCACACCTAAAATTTAAAATTAAAATAAGGAAATGACAAAGGCAGAATTGGTAAACACCATCTCAAATAAGTTGGGAACAGAAAAGAATGAAACACAGAAAGTTGTAGAAGCTTTTATGCAGGAGATCAGAACTTCTATGTATAATGGGGATAACGTTTATCTGAGAGGTTTTGGATCTTTTATCATTAAAACAAGAGCTGCTAAAACAGGAAGAAATATTTCTAAAAACACTGCGATTGAGATTCCTGCTCATAACATTCCTGCTTTCAAACCTTCAAAATCTTTTGTTGAGAAAGTAAAAACGAAAGTTGCAGTAAAATAAGAACATTAACTGAATATTAACTAGTTACTAAAAAATTAAAATTATGCCAAGCGGAAAGAAAAGAAAAAGACACAAGGTTGCGACTCACAAAAGAAAGAAAAGAAGAAGAGCGAACAGACATAAGAAAAAATAATCTCTTTTTTTCGAGATTTACAATATAATAATATAGTTGGTGGTTTTAAATTTTTAAAGTTCGCCGACTATATTTTTGTTTGCAACTATAAGATTCCGCGGAAAACGGATGGTTTCAAATATTATTTTAACAAAAATATAATGGTTTTCATTCTAAATCCTTATATTTAATAGATGAATTAATCTAGAACAATACCAATTTCCTAAAATCTTAACAATTTTTATCTGATAACAAAATGAAGAAAGAACTAATAGTTTCGCATGAAGATGATCTTACAAAGATTGCACTGCTGGAAGACGGAAGACTATGTGAACTTCATGAGCAAGAGGACAAAAGCGATTTTATAGTTGGAGATCTGTTTATTGGAAGAGTAAAAAAACTGGCCCCTAACCTGAATGCAGCATTCGTAAACATAGGATATGATAAAGATGCATTCCTGCATTATCAGGATCTGGGACCACAATACCTTACCTACAGGAAGTTTTTAAAAGATACGATCTCTAAAAAACAAAACTCTTCAAGCTTAAAAAATTTCGAGATACAGCCCGAAATAGATAAAAACGGAACGGTAGACAAAGTTATTGCAAAAGACGATCTTGTTCTTTTACAAATTACCAAGGAACCTATTTCTACAAAAGGTCCCAGAATTTCTACCCAGGTTTCACTTACAGGACGTTTTTTGGTTTTAATTCCATTCGACAATAAGGTTTCCATTTCTAAAAAAATCAAAAGTTTTGAAGAAAAGGAAAGATTAAGAACTCTGATTGACAGCATTAAGCCTGAAGGTTTTGGAGTCATTATAAGAACTGTAGCCGAAGGAAAAAAGGTAGCTGACCTCCATAACGATATGAATCAGCTGATTCAAAAATGGGAAAGCACCTTTAAAAACATCCAGAAAAACAAAGTTCCGTCTAAAGTTTTAAGCGAAGAAGACAAAGCTTCAGCTATTTTAAGAGACAATTTTAATCAGGATTTCGTGAATATCATCTGCGACGATGAGCAAATGGTGAATGAAATGACAAATTACGTTGAAGTAATTGCGCCTGAAAAGAAAAATATTGTCCAGTTTTATGATTCTCATATTCCACTTCTGGAATATTACAATGTTGAAAAACAGCTTAAACAGAGCTTCGGAAAGCATGTAAACATACCAAGCTCCAAAGGTGCTTATCTTGTTATTGAGCATACAGAAGCCCTTCACGTCGTAGACGTTAACTCCGGAAATAATATTACAACCGGAACCGCTGTCAATAAAGAACACGCTCTTAAAGTGAACAAAATGGCAGCCACTGAGATTGCCAGACAGCTCCGCCTCCGCGATATGGGAGGTATCATTGTGATCGATTTTATCGACATGCCTAACTCAGAGCACAGAAGAGAGCTCTATGAACACCTTAAAGAGGAAATGAAGCGCGACAAAGCCCGCCACAAAATCCTTCCTCCAAGTAAATTCGGTCTTATCCAAATTACCAGACAAAGAAACCGTCCGGAAAAACAGATCGAAACCAAAGAAGAAAACCCGAACAAAGACGGAGAAATTGTAGCTCCTATTGTAATCGTGGAAAGAATGGGTGAAACATTAAGAAATATCCTGCAGAAAGAGAAAGGAAAAATCTACCTGCATGTACATCCGTTCGTAGAAGCTTATCTAACAAAAGGCTTCCTTAAAAGCATCCAGATGAAATGGTTCATGAAGTATAAAAAATGGGTAACCATTGTTCCAAGGGATTCTTTTAAATATTTAGAATACAGAATTTACAATTCCAAAAAGGAAGAATTGATAGAATTCTCTAATTAAGACAAAATTTAAACCTTCAGTTTGACTGGAGGTTTTTTTATTATATTTGCAACAGAAAACTCAAACAAAATGAAAAAAATTTTATTAATGGCTACTTTGGTAGTGCAGGGTATTTCTGCCCAAATTATTTCTAAAGACCCAACTTTCGCCACCAATGGTATTTATTCTATAACAGAAAATATAGCATGGTCTCAAATTGTTCAAAATTCTGATGGCAGTATTTTTTTCACTTATGATAAAACCAATGCTACAACCGGGCTTAGGGAATCTTATTTATCAAAGCTTACTGTAAACGGAGCTATAGATCTTTCTTTTGGAACCAACGGAAATATCCAACTTCCCTATTCTGCCAACAACAATCAATTAAAAAAACTATCTGATGGAAAACTTCTGACTTTTGGCTTTTCTGAAGCAGGAGCTCACGTAACCAAAATACTTCCTAGCGGACAACCTGATACTAGTTTTGGGAGCAACGGCACCTCAATGGTACCTGCCCTATATTCTGATGGCAATGAACGTTCTTACGGACTTGTACTCCAAAATGATAAAATCATTGTTCATGGAATTGATTTTTCAAATGAGCAGGCTCACCAACATAGAATATACAGATTAAACAGTAACGGAACTATTGATACCACTTTTGGAAACAATGGCTCTGTCTTTATACAGGGAACCTGGTCAATAGGATCATTTGTATTACTTGATAATCAAAATAATATCACAACACTTACTAATGGTGGTATTATGGAGAAGTTCGATTCCAATGGTAACCCTATCACCAGTTTCGGGAATAATGGTGTTTTACAGATGTCTTCAGGATTAGGCTTTGCGGGTACGGTAATGATGGACAGCAATAATAAGATTGTATATTCAAATCTTCAGGATGAAATCTTCAGAATTAATTCAGATGGTACTCCTGACCCTACTTTTAATTACAATCTACCTGCCTATTCAGGAATTAATGGAGGTGCCTGGATTTTAAACATTATTGAAAAAGATGGTTACTACTATATTGGCGGAAGTGGTGAAGTAGATTTCCCTCATACAGCATTTATTTCAAGGCTTACCCAGAATGGAAATATAGACCCCGGCTTCAGTTATTACTCTGAAGGAGACTCCAATTTGGGGGGAATTGTTGATATGGTCGTAAATAACAATAGTATTATTACAATTGGTGGTCTACATGTTGTAAAATATATAATAAACAATACAACGCTTGCCACAAAAGAAATTATAAAAAAGAATAATGATATTACTTTTGAAAATCCCGTTAAACAAAATCTGATTTATCAATCTAAAGAACAAGTAGTAAAAATAGAAATAGCTACTGCCGACGGAAAGCTTATAAGAACCATAAAAGACTCCGGGTCTTCTCTTTCAGACTTACCTAAAGGAATTTATATTGCTAAAGTTACTTTTGAAAACGGCAGCATTACCACCAAAAAACTTGTTAAGAATTAAAACTTAACCTCCGGTAAAATCCGGAGGTTTTTTGTTACCTTAGTGCCTCTGTTCGATGCTTTTAAGTTTAGGCTAAAGCCCATCTCTATTGAATATAATCATAATATCTTTCAATTTTATTTATGAAAAATCACCATTACAAAACAACTATTAAATGGACGGGAAATAAGGGAACCGGAACCAGCGGCTACAGAGACTATGAAAGAAGCCATAGCATTTCAGTAGAAAATAAAACTGTTATTGAAGGTTCATCTGATCCGGCCTTCCGTGGAGACAAAACGAAACATAACCCCGAAGATATGTTCCTCTCTTCCCTTTCATCCTGTCATATGCTCTGGTATCTTCATTTTTGTTCTGAAGCAGGGGTTATTGTTACAGATTATATTGATGAAGCTACAGGAATTATGGAAGAAACGGCTAATGGCAGTGGATATTTCACAGAGGTAACACTTCATCCTATTGTTACTGTTGCTGAAGAATCTATGATAGAAAAGGCAAAAGAACTTCATCATAAAGCCAATCAATTTTGTTTTATTGCCAACTCTGTTAACTTCAGCGTAAAACATATCCCCGCCGTGTTAGTTAAATTAAAAAAATAAATTAAAAAACACACTCAAAAACACCAGTATTATTAAACATTTTATAACAATAACTCTAAAATAATCATCGAAAATTCAACAAAAAGAGATTTATTTAATGAATAATTAATAAAAATAACATTTTACTATTAAAATATTCATATAAAAGTTAAATTATCTATCAATTTACTTCATAATGTCAAGTTTTTTTCTTATTTTTATATAAACAAAACTAACCATGATGAAAGCAAGATTAACTATTTTCGATGAGCCCATGTTATATACTGAAGGGTTATCAAAATTATTAATGCAGAGTAAAATTTTTAATAGTATTAACATCTGCAATTCGTTAGAAACACTCTCCCAACAATTAAGAGATCAGCCGTCAGAAATACTCATTATGAGTTCCAATATACTTATGCTTACTGAAATATGTAAATACGTGGAAAGTATTACAGCGGAACATCATCATATCAAAATTATTATCATAGGCAGCTGCTATGATGTTATAGACATCAGAAAACTTTTCAATAAAGGTATCAAAAGCTATCTCGATAAGACCTGTAGATATGACGAATTTTTAAAAGCCATTCATGCTTTATTACTGAACGAAATTTATATTTGTGACCATGCTAAAGAAAGAATGTTCAATTTCATTAGTAATGAGCAACAGAAACGAAATTTCCATATCAGAGATCCCCTTACCCGTCGTGAAATTGAAATTCTGAAATTAATTTGTGAAGGTTTTAGCAGCAAAGATATTTCCGAAAAGCTCTTTATAAGTATCAACACGGTAGAAACACATAGAAAAAAAATTCTTTTAAAACTCAACGTAAAAAACACTGCGGGCGTCGTAAAATATGCTATTGAAAATCATATTGTAGACTGATTGATCACTTCAGATCATTAAGCTAAAAAAATTCCAAACCTTACGGTCTGGAATTTCTTTTTTGCCTATTCCCAAATTCCTTTTAATAAAAAGTCCGGCAAATAACTGATTATTAATATTGAAAGAAATCAATAGTGAATGGTTAATTCGCTTCGCTTGTCAATTTTTTTATATACCATGAAACTTCTTAATTCACTTGCGAAGCAAAATTCACCATTGACTTTTCTATGCTTTAGAGTAAAGCCTCTTTTCTCCTACTCATAATCCGGCATTTCTCCGTTACTGAAAAGTGTGGAACGTGAAAGGTCTGTCATACTACTGTTCAGGTCTATGACCATTATATTTCTTTGTGAAATATTATCGTTGGAAGTATTCATAAAGATCACCTGTGCATTATTGGGTGAAAATCTTGGGTCCAGATCATTGGTTCCCATCGCTTTTTCGCTTTCGGAAGATATATCATTTATTGCATTACTTGTTAAATTATAAATGAAAATATGAGAGTCTAACTGACGATAATTTCCGCTTCCATCCTGGTAATCTGATACATCATAGGTAAACAGAAGAAGCTGGCCATCCACAGAGAAATTCAAACCGCCAGTGGCTCCGGCAGATCCGGATACTACGGTTTTAAGAACATTTCCCATCATATCGATAACATAAATATTGGTATTATATCCGTTGTAGTCATTGGTTTTTATAGCAATCTTGCTTCCGTCATAGCTCCAGTCGCATTCCGAAATCATACTTCCATCCGGAGTGGTATATACCAGAGTAAGACCACTTCCATCTTTATTGATCCTGTATAATTTATTAAAATTTGAGTACAATAATTCTTTACCATTGGTACTCCACGCAAAATCCATTTCGTAGGTATTAAAACCAGCTACAGGAACTGTTGTTACTTTGAAAGGATTGGAGCCATCCGGATTGGCGGTGTAAATATGGGTACTTCCGCCTTCGGTTCGGAGAAAAGCAATAAGCCCTGCATTATTATTTTTCCGTGGTCGCCAGCTGTTGTAAGAAAAATCTGTGAACTGAAAATTGTTTCCCTGCTCATCACTGGACATAATCACAAAGTTCCCATTCAGTTTTTTTACATAATGATATCTGTTGGCTGGAACTGTATTGGTAGTAAATTTAGCGGTCTGGCTTAAAACTGGCTGGTGAATGCCGTCCGAAACAGACACCTGCCAGAAGTAACTTACACCAAACTTCAGATTTGATAGTGTATAATGATTCACTTTCAAATCATTAACCTGAATCACATTAGTGTCAAGATTATTTTTAATTGTTAAACTATATTTTAAAACATCTGCTGTATCCGGATCTGTTGCGCTCCAGGTGAGCTCTACGCTTAATGGCTGGTTGACCGCATTATCTATCGGACTTAAAAGCTGCGGCGTGGTAGGTGGAGAGTTTAATGAAGTATCATCATTCATTTCAAATACCACTGTTACCACCTGGTTTTGATTCTGCATATTAACAGACTGAAAATTGGTAATATATCCCGAAAGTTCTGCTTTTACCGAATAATTACCGATTGGCATGGCCGTAATTTCAAAAGTACCATCAGTACCGCTGAAAACAGTCTGCGTGGTAGGGTTTGTGAAGATTTTCACATTAGCAAGCGGCACATTACTGCCTCTTTTCACTACTTTTCCTTTTAATGTTCCTGTCTGAGCCTGTTCTACAAGGTCTTCATTGCATGAAAACAGACAAAAAATCATAATGAATATGCCAAGTATTTTGATTAAAGTTTTCATAATTTGTGTTTTTATTTGTTTCCAAGGTAAAAGTTGATTCCCAATGCAAAGCGTAAGGCCTGATCTTTTCTTTTTCCGTTCACAAGCCCTTCCCAATTGTCTTTAAAGCCAAGATCGTATTGTGTAGAAGCTCTCAGTGAGAAATGATGATCAATCATATATTCAAGCCCACCCCCAACTTGTGCTTTGTACTGAGGCTTATATTTAGAGTAGAATGCTCCTGCCCCGCCATAGATGTATGGACTGAATCTGTATTTAGGGAAAAGAAGATATTCAACATTCACTTCAGGGCCAAAGTAGTTTCTTTTTACAATATTTTCATTTTCGAGGGTAAAATAGTTTCCATTAACCTCTACATTAAAATTAGGAGTAAGAAAATATTTAACACCTACTTTTCCACCGATATTCATTTTAGGATTCACATAATCATCTTTCACCTTCTGAGCTTCCACGTTGGCAAATACAGAAACTTTCTGTCTGTAATAATCGGGATATCTGTTTCCGATCACTCTTCCGGTATTATTTTCCTGTTCTTTATTGTATTCTTTAATCAGTGGCTGATAAGCTGTTGTATCATCTATAGCTTTCCCCCATATTTTATCCTGAATTCCTTCTACAATAAGTGATTTTACCGCTTTTTCAATAGCTTCGGTTACGGCTAATTGAACAGGCTCATTTTGCGTTAATCCTACTTCAGCTTCCAACAGTCTTTCTGTATCTATATATCTGAAAAAACTGCCATTTACACTGGTTGAAAGAATGGTTTTGGAAGTATAGACCGTTTTGAGGATCTCTCCGTTAAGTGTGGAAACAGCGCGAAGATAAATGGTAATTCTGTCCTGACGGTATTGGGTGGATGCTCCAATTCCGAAGTAACGGGCTCCAAGGCCTCCTGTAAGAATATTACTGTCATAGGAAATGACTCCTCCTTCCAGAAGAATTCCGGCGTATAGAAGCGGAGGAAGTGACTGAGTGTTTTTATCAGCATCTTTTATATATTCCTGACGTGTGGAACGGATGATTTGCCTTTCATTAAGCAGGTTAGCTATATTTTCTCTTTCAATAGGAATAAACCAGCGGCTGTCTTCAAGCGCTTTGATAAGAATGGTAGTAGTTCCCTGTGGCACCGCAGTACTCCAGTTATTGCCATTTTCGGAAGGTTTATATTGACCGGTCTGGTCTCTGAATTTATAAACTCCTACAACTATTTTTTCTTTAGGTAAAGGAAGTTTCTTCAATTCTGCTGTGGAAGCGGTTACCTCTCCCATCGTTGGCTTTTCGGGATCCGAAGGTAAGCCGAATATTGAACTACAAGCCTGTAAGATACATAGCAGAAAACTACAGAAAAAGATTCTGGTGTAAGTGTAAGTTCTCATGATAAGTTTGGTTTTAAGTTTCTTTGTTATTTTGGAATTACGATCTCGGACTGATCGCCTGTACCGGTATCCAAAATATTAATCAAAAGTCCCTGATTGGTATTGGTGATCTGTAGATAAAGTGAACCGAAAAGATAATTCCCCGGTTTTATATTACCATTACCAAACTGGTCTTCAAAAAGTTTTCTTGAAAGTTCACTAAGGATTTGTCTGTTCAGACTCTGGGTGAAGCTATCAAGAGAATTCATACGGTCAAGCAGATTAGTATAATCATTTTTTTCATCAAACGGATTCTGTGCATTGGCTGAGCTCAAAAGCCACTGATAATTAAAGGTATCTCCTCCAAATGCTGGATTAATCGGCTTATAAACGAGTTGCTGAGATTTCCCCTGGAAAATACCCACAATAAAAATCAAAATAATAACAAAAGTTTTCATAGTGGACGTTTTTAATAGATAAATTCATTTTTTATAAGGTTTTTCTTTGCTGCAAATTCCTTGATATATTTCAGGCTTACAGCTAGTTGTTCTTTTAAATAATCTTCTCCGGGATTGGTCATAAAGCTGTAGATGATCTTATCTTCCATCTGAATATTGATCTGACCGCTTGTTCCGCGAAGAGGAAGTTCAGAAATAGTAATAGCACTGCTGCTTTTATCCGGAAGCTGGCTGTATTGGATATAAAACATATCGTAAAAGTCTTTTCCAACCTTGGTTTTGGTTTCATCAATAGTAAGCCCCTTAAGTTCATAAACCGCATCAGCCTCTGCCTTAGCTGCCTTTTTTTTAAAAAGGTCACTATTAAGTTCTAAGCTGTCTTTGGCTACCAATGTTTTAAATTGTTCGTCTCTGATGTAAAGAAAGGCTTTCAAAGCATCTTTTGGTTCAAGATTTACACTGATCTCAGATAATATCTTTACTTCGTTTGGATTTACAGAAAATTTACCACTTTGCTGATTGTTGGAAAGGTTTCCTCCATTTCCTTTTTTTATTGATATTAAAAGATAGTTCAGTTCTTTATAGATGGCTGTATTATTAACTACTACTGCTTTTATCCTGATCTGATTTTCCAGTGTAGCGCTCTCAATTCTTGCAGTTACTTTTTTATCTTCCTGCCCATAAGCCATCATAGACAGGAAGAAAAAAAAAGTATTCAAACTCAGGATAGATAAAAGTTTCATCATTTGTGATTTAATAATTTCTCATGAAAACGGTTCTGTTATCTCCCTTTACATTGATCTGAATACCGTCTGAAATGCTGTTGCTTCCCGTAACATCAATGATATTATTACTTCCTTGCGTAATAATAGCAGCCTTGGTTTCCTTATCTGCGAATGAATTGATAAAATAAAGAGCGTTATAGTCTCCAAGTTGCTTTACAGTAATAATGGTTCTGTTATTAAGAGAAAGTTCAGTATTATTATAGTCACCCATCTGAATAATATCGGAGTAACCGGCATTCATCTCCATATTCTGTCTGTTGATAAGATTTAAGATTGTATTACTGTTAACCTTATCCCAGTCAATTTTCTGAGCCTGCAGTGGCAATACCATACAAAGAGCGAAAACACTCCATCTTAAAGTAAACATGGCATTGATATTTAAATTAAAAACTAGACTATTAGAGAATGGAAGAAAATGTTCCTTTAAAATCCGGACCTTAAATCATAATTTTTCAGATAACATTTACTTTTTATAAAAAGGAGAAACCAACAATCTTTAGCTTCTCCTTTCAATTTTAAAGATTGCAGTATAAAAAGGACTTAGTTAGATTGATTGACAACCATAGAGTTTCCGTTACCTATCTGAGTTCCAAGATGAAAATGGGAATCACCTGACTGAGTTACCCAGCTGAAGTTACCATTACCCAACTGAAAATCAACCGCTGTGTTAGAATCTCCTAATTGAACTTGAAATAATTCATTTGCACTACCCACCTGTAATCCTACAGCAGTATTATCATTACCAATCTGTGCTGCAATTGCTAAATTACCACTACCCAATTGAGTATGATTAGCACTGTTATCATTACCAGCCTGATATTGAACAAGCATATTATTAGCACCTAACTGAATACCATCAGCTTCGTTTCTTCTACCTGTCTGGATCTGATAAGCCATGTTTCCACTACCTACCTGAACGGCTGAAGCATCATTTCTTCTACCATCCTGATATTGGAATACACCGTTACCCAAGCCTATTTGCACAGAAGAAGCATCATTTCTTCTTCCAAGTTGGGTTTGTTCAGTTGAATTAAAAAGACCAAACTGCCAGGTTGAAGCGTTATTTCTATTACCTGTCTGGCTCACATCATTTGAGTTTCCGATACCGATTTGATCTACATCTATTGAGTTTCTGTTTCCATTACTCACTGCTGTATTCATATTGATGACACCTATCTGATCAATATCTGCAGTATTACGGTTCCCAGTCTGTGTTAGAGAGTTCATGTTCAAAAGACCTGTTTGGTCTACAGTAGCTACGTTCAAGTTTCCAATTTGGGTAGTCACATCAATATTAGACTGAGCAAACCCGAAACTCATGGCCATTAGTGTAAACACACCTGTAAGTAAATTTTTCATCTTAGTAAAAATTAATTGGTTAATAGTATGACAAAGGTATATGCTACATCAAAATCAAAAACCACCATCAAAGTGTAAATTATAAAAGTCACTGTTTTTGGTTCTTAAGCTCACCATTTCTGGTATTTAAAGAATCACGGATTTCAGTTACGTAGAAATACGGCATACCGCATGTGAATGATGAATGGTCAATTCGCTTCACTTATCAATTTTTATAGGGAACAAGCATTCACTATTAGCGTTTAAAGTTCAATGTTTAAGATTGTCCTTTAAAAAATAATATCCAACAACCATTCACTATTCACTTACAAAGCAAAATTGACTATTGACTGCTCCTATTGGTTAATTAATGTTAAGGCTCTTATTTCTTCAGGAATATATTGTTAAATTTGAGCTATGGAAAATTTTGGAAAAGATTTATTAAGGAAAATAAAAAGTGTAGAGCTTCCCGGCGAACCTGCCCATGGTATATTCTCTCCTCCTTACCGTCCCGTTTTTACATACGATGAAGTGCTTGCAAAAAACCCGAAGTTTGCCGCAGTGAATATCGTATTATATCTGAAAAATAATGAATGGTATTTTCCTCTGATCCAAAGAACGATCAATGAGCACGACAGACACAGCGGGCAGATCTCATTACCTGGCGGAAAGCGTGAAGAAATGGATCAGGATTTTGCTGAGACCGCAGTTCGTGAAACTTCAGAAGAAATTGGAATTGATAAACACTATGTGAGAATTATCAGGGAAATGTCTCCCATCTATATCCCGCCAAGTAATTTCTACGTATATCCCTATATTTCATATACTAAAAAGAATCCGCTCTTTGTTCTCCAGCAGACTGAAGCTGTTGAGACCATTGAGTTTCCGGTCACTTCTTTTTTAAACCTGTCAGATACTCCTGAAATTATGGCCCTCCCAAGTGCCGGTGGAAATGAAGTTCCTGTTATCAATTTCAACGGATACATTATCTGGGGTGCTACAGCAATGATATTAAGTGAATTCAGCCAGTTGTTGAAAAAAATGTAACTTTGCACTACCGTGTTTAATTGAAAAATGGCGAAGAAAAATATTTTCACCGATGCATTCGGAACACCTTATTTTTTAAAAAGGTTTATTATTTTTATTTTAGGAGTTGTATCCTACAGAAGATTCAACGGCTTTAATAAGTTGAAAATAACCGGAACAGAGCACCTTGTGGATCTTCCGGATTCCAATGTATTGTTTGTATCTAACCACCAGACCTATTTTGCAGATGTAGCTGCAATGTATCATGCTTTCTGTGCCGTAAATAATGGATATTTAAATACGATTAAAAATCCGATCTACCTCTTGAACCCCAAGATTGATTTTTATTACGTAGCAGCAGAAGAGACCATGAATAAAGGTATTCTTCCTAAAATTTTCAAGATTGCAGGAGCTGTAACTGTAAAAAGAACCTGGAGAGCAGAAGGAAAAAGTGTCAACAGAATGGTAGACATGAGTGAGGTAGATAATATTATGAAGGCACTGGACAATGGCTGGGTAGCAACCTTCCCTCAGGGAACCACATCTGCCTTTGCCCAGGGACGAAGAGGTACAGCCAAATTGGTAAAAAACCAACGCCCTATTGTAATCCCGATCAAGATCAATGGATTCAGAAGGGCTTTTGATAAAAAAGGACTCCGTGTAAAGGTAACCGGTGTAAAACCTACCATGGAATTCAAGGCTCCGCTGGATATTGATTATGATAATGAAAAAGCACCGGAAATCCTATTGAAGATTATGACTGCCATTGAGCAAACGGAAGACTTCAATGTATTACACAATTATGATGAAGAACTTAAAGCTAAAAAGTTAGAACAAAAGGACTCAAATAATTAAAGTAAAGTAAAAATTATGAACAGAATAATCGGAATTTTATTCGCCATCATAGTATTTGTTTCGTGCAACAGCCAGAAAGTATATTCAGATTTCGACATCAGCTATTCGAAAAGTGGCGGCTTTGCTCCCGTATATGAAAATCTGCTTATCAAAGGAAATAATGTACACTACTCTTTTGAAGGCCAGGGAAAAAAATACAAACAGGATTTTAAAATCTCAAACGAAGATCTGAAAAAACTGGATCAGGTTCTTTCCCAGAATAATTTCAGAAGAATACAGGAAGACCACAAAAAATTATACGATAATATTTCTACGTCCATCAACATTAAAAAAGGACCTAATGAAGGCAGTAAATCAGATGCCAGTATGATTACTCCTAATTATCAGACTAACTGGAATAACATTCTTGAGGCTTTCCAGCAGATCATTAATACTAATGTTAAAAAACAGTAAATACAATTGAAAACCCACTTCATTGCCATTGGCGGAAGCGCCATGCACAATCTTGCCATCGCATTAAAAGATAAAGGATATCAGGTTACCGGTTCAGATGATGCTATTTTTGAACCATCAAAATCCAGATTGGAAAAAAAGGGAATATTACCTCAGGAAATGGGTTGGTTCCCGGAAAAAATCACTCCGGATATTGATGCTGTAATTCTTGGAATGCATGCTCACCAGGATAATCCTGAGCTGGCAAAAGCAAAGGAATTGGGGTTAAAGATATATTCTTATCCGGAATTTTTATACGAACAGTCGAAAGATAAAACAAGAGTGGTTATTGCCGGATCACATGGGAAAACAACCATTACTTCAATGATTCTCCATGTTCTGAATTTCCATCAGAAAGATGTAGACTTTATGGTGGGCGCTCAACTGGAAGGCTTCGACTGTATGGTAAAACTTACTCAGGATAATGATTTTATGGTACTGGAAGGTGATGAATATCTTTCCTCTCCTATTGATCTGCGTTCCAAATTTTTATTATACCAGCCGAATATTGCTTTAATGAGCGGGATTGCCTGGGATCACATCAATGTTTTCAAAACATTTGATGATTATATTGAACAGTTCAGAAAGTTTGTAGCAAGTATCACTCCTGGTGGCGTTTTAGTGTATAATGAAGAAGATCCGGAAGTAGTGAAAGTAGTGGAAAATGCTGAAAATTATTTCAGAAAAATCCCTTATAAAACTCCTGAATATGAGATCAGCAACGGGAAAGTATATTTAAAAACTGAAATGGGAGATGTTCCGCTTTCTGTTTTTGGAGCACACAACCTGTTGAATATGGAAGGGGCAAGACACATCTGCCAACAACTGGGAATTATGGATGAGGATTTCTATGAAGCCATCATGAGCTTTAAAGGCGCATCAAAACGTCTTGAAAAAGTAGAAAGAGAAGATAAAGGAACATTGTATAAAGACTTTGCCCACGCTCCAAGTAAGGTAAAAGCTGCTGTAAAAGCATTTAAGGAACAGTTTAAAAACGAAAAGAAATACGGTTTCCTTGAACTTCACACCTATTCCAGCTTAAATCCGGCCTTTTTAGAGCAATATGACCATGCTATGGACGGACTGGATGAAGCTATCGTTTTCTATTCTGAAGATGCTTTAAAGATCAAAAGAATGGAACCTATCTCTCCGGAATTCATCAAGGAAAAATTTAAAAATGAAAACCTAAGAGTTTTCACCAATGCTGAAGATCTTCACGCTTACTGGAATACACTGGATAAAACCAATGGGGTTTATCTGATGATGAGCTCAGGAAACTTTGGCGGACTGGATTTAACAAAATAAACAAAAAGCTTCAGAAATAATCTGAAGCTTTTTTATTAGATATTTTTTCTATTTTTCACCAAAAGAACAGTTTGTAGTCTGCTACTAATCATTCAATTTTCTGTTGTGAGTTAATTCAATACTTTTGATGGATCCTATCGGCGCAATTTTTATCGTATTATTTCCTTTTGTCAGATAAATATAATACATACTGTTTGATCCTATTAGATATACCTGCTCAGAATTTTCATCACCATTATTTAATGTATAGTCATATTTAAGACTTTTTTCCTTTATCCTTTTTGTTAATGCCATTCCTTCACCCCAACCTATCCCTACAAAGAAAGACAATAGCATCATGGCTGTAAATCTTACAAACATATTGGTAAAATGATTTTCAACAGCCTCTTTGCTCATATTTTCATGATCTTTAAGTGCTGCCATTTTCTGTGCCCATTTTTTATTTTTATTACTTTGTTTCGATAAATACGCTGGAAAAGCAAATGAGAACACAATGATGATGATAAGCGCAATCAGTATAACCGGATGAGAAGTTAAAGTTGCAATCGGACTTATAAGGATGTCCATAATTGTTGAGTATTTTAGAATATTAATGCCTATCTGATAGTAGAAGACACTTTCTTTTAAAATTCCCATTACAACAAGAAATAGATAGCCGAACGGAAGTGATCTCTGAATTCCCTCTGAAAATTTCATTTTTTCGATGGTTTAGTTTTTTATATATAATCAAAAAAGATATTCCTGAAAGAAATTCATAAAAAAGCTTTCCGGTACATCAGAATAATACTGAGTTACGAAAATATAAAATTACCGCCAGATTAAAAACATATTGATCTATCTTTCATATTCTTTAATCAGGTTTTTCAAAATCTCCTCTGTAGAATATTCGCTATATTGATGGATAGACTGCCCTACCCAAATTCCCACAAAATCTGTATTCTGCTTAGATTTTGCAGCTTTACGCAATGCGTTTGTCAGTTTATTCTGATAAGGATATGGCAGGATATATTCGGAATTTTCAACAGCTTCAATATATTTATTCCTAACTCCTCTGGCATATCTTCCAGAAAAGCTTTTCGTTAATATAATCTCATCTTCTCTCACACTTTTAAGCCTTTCTTTCTCAAAAGGCTCCAAAGCACTCTCCTGAGAGGCTAATAGAAGGTTTCCCACCTGAAATGCCTGTGCACCCAAATCTTTTACGGCCTGTAAGGTTTTACCATTATAAATTCCACCCGCATAAATCAACGGAACCTTCACATGATCGTAGACTTGTGATAATAAAGATAATCCTCCAATCTGCGGAACATGATCCGGATCAAAGGTTCCTCTGTGTCCGCCCGCTTCTGTTCCCTGTACGCAGATGATATCAATTCCCGATTTTTCTAATATTAATGCTTCATTCACAGAAGTACAGGTGCCAATTAAGGTGACTCCATTTTCTTTCAATTTCTGAATACTTTGATCATCCAGATTTCCAAAAGTAAAGCTTAAGATCTTACAGTTTTCCTGAATGATTACATCAACAAGGTCATGATAAGATCTCACTTTAAGGTCTTCCAGATCAGGAAGATTGACTTCGATACCATTATCGTTTGCCAGTTGTTCTAAAAACTGCCTGGTTGTAATAAATTTATATTTTAAAGCATCTGTAATTTCAGGAATGTAATGCACAAAAATATTAGCAGCAAAAGGTTTATCCGTTAATTTTCTTGTCGCTCTGATTAGTTCAACAGATTCATCTGCTGAAAGATCAGCCAATGCTAAAGAGCCCAGACAACCTGCACGGGCTGCAGCAGCTACCATCTCCATAGTACTCACTCCAAACATCGGAGCCTGTATAATAGGATATTGTACTCCTAGTCTTTTACTGATTGTATCTGGCCAAAACATAAAAAAGTATTTAATTAAAAAGGTACAAAAAATAAGAACACCTCAATTTCAATAGGATATGACTTTGCTCACCCTCCATTAGAAAATAAAATTCCCACAGATTTCACAAATTCCACGGATTAAAAAATCTGGCTTATCTGTGTATTCTGTGGGAACTATCTTAATCTCTTATTTTTTAGATATCTGCTACAGAGTTCAGCATTTTCTTTTCCCATTCAGGATCTTTTGGATCGAAGAATAATCTTTTCCCTGTATCTAAAGAACGAACAACATTCATTTCATCCTCTGTCAATTCAAAATCAAATACATTAAAGTTTTCTTCAATTCTTGATGGGGTTACAGATTTCGGAATCACGACAAAACCTTCCTGTAAATGCCATCTCAGAATGACCTGAGCTACTGTTTTGCCATATTTTTCTGCAATGGCTTTCAGATCAGCATTGCTTAAAAGGTTGGCATTTCCGTTTCCAAGCGGACTCCAAGGTTGTGTTACAATATTATTTTCTCTGTCATACACCTGTAATTCTTTCTGTTGGAAAACCGGATGCAGCTCAATCTGGTTGATTACCGGAAGAATAGATGAATTAGCTTTTAACTCTTCAAGCTTTTCAATAGTAAAATTACAAACTCCGATCGCTTTAATCTTTCCTTCCTGATATAACTCTTCCAAAGCCTTCCATGTTCCTAAGAAATCACCATATGGCCAATGGATAAGATACATATCCAGATAATCCATCTGCAATCTGTCCAGTGTTCTCTGGAATGCTCTTTTAGCTTTTTCATACCCGTGATCCTGAACCCAGACTTTAGAAGTGATAAACAAATCATCTCTGTCTACTCCACTATTTTTCACGGCAGCTCCAACAGCCGTTTCATTCTGATAGATCGCAGCTGTATCAATCATTCTGTATCCTGTCTGGATAGCTTTAATGACTGCATTTTCACATTCTTTCAGATCCTCCATCTGCCATACTCCAAAGCCTAAAGCTGGAATATCCACTCCGTTATTTAAAGTCACTACAGGCTGCCCTGTATAGGTTTTCTTTTGCATAAGTCTTTATTTTAATGATTAATATAAAGTGATGAAACAAAATTGCAATAAAAAAACGGAACTATGGCTTACCAATTTTACTGTTTTTTGTTAAAAAATGTTATTTAATGAGTGTTTACAAATATGTTGGAAAATCGCAAAGACGCAAAGAATTTTCATTTAACCACGTTATAAGGGGCAAGAATTTTATCTACGATAAATTTTATACCGCTCATTTTAATGCCATGAATACATGAATAACATGAAACAAGTCTAATTTTAAGCATATAACCTATTTAATGTGGTTCAAAAAGAACATAGAACCAAGTAATTTGTGCATTAGTGGCAAAATACCAGCAAGTCATCCTCATTGAAGATTTTAGTTATCACTGATTAAGCAGGTTTCGCAGATCTTTTTATCTATTTTTGTATCAACTTTACATCATTCCACAAAAAAGAAGGTTAAAAAAACGTAGATGGAGCAGTATACTTTTAGTAAGATTGAAAAAAATTCAGAGATCCCTTATGAACTATTATTATTAGCGGATGAAACTGTTGAGGCCATCAATCAGTATATTTATAAATGTGATATCTATCTGCTTCATGATGACACTGGGAGCATTGCTGTTATGGCTTTATGCAAAAACAGTGATACCGAACTGGAAATTAAAAATATCGCAGTGATTGAAAGCTACAGAAGCAAAGGAATAGGAAGTATTTTAATAAAAAAAGCCAAGGAAATAGCTCTCGACAACCATTATAAAGTCCTAAGTGTCGGAACTTCAGATACCGGATTTCAGCAGATCAGGTTTTATGAGAAAAACGGTTTCAAAAAAACAGGGATACGTAAAGATTTCTTTATTGAAAATTACCCATCCCCGATTTATGAAAACGGTTTGCAAATGCGGGATATGATTTTACTTACCCATCATCTTACGGAATAGTCCTTTAATATGCTCTATCTCCGTTTGATAATTGGTTTTCTTTCTACATCCAAAATACAAAGTGTTTTCCAGCTTTTTCTTTCCTTCCCAGATCAGCTTAATTTCTCCGCTTTCGATTTCATTTTTGCATAAGAAATCCGGGACAACTGCTAATCCAGTTCCTCCTTTCAGACAACGTATGATTGAGTTTAAGTTCGGAACAATATAATTTGGTCGGAAATTCGGCTTATGACCGAAGTTTAAAGTCCAGTATTGGAAAAGATGCTCCATATCACCGGTGGTTCCGTACCATTTTTCGTTCTTCAGCCACGCTTCGATCTGTTCTGCATCTTTTGTTTTTAAGACCTTTTTGAAAGCTTCCGTATCTACATCTTTCCCACCAACCAGAATGATTTGCTCTGAAGAAAATGCTTCATGTTCTATATTGGGTGAAGATCCTTTTTTCGGAGTGATGATAAGATCCAGAATTCCTTTATCCAATTGATCCAGCATTTCAGGATATTCTCCAAAACTGATAATCAGGTTGAAAGGCAGCGAAGAAACATATTGCTCCAATGTCGTTTGAAAAGTCTCAAAACACATTCCCACACTGATGGTTGGGGTATGTTTTTCCGTAGATTTCTGGAAATTCTTCTCCACATCTTCCAACTTAGTAAGAGGTTCTGCTACGGCATTGAATAATACTTTTCCTCTTTCAGTAGGAATCATTTTTCTGCCGGTTCTGTCGAATAATTTATATCCTACATACGCTTCCAGTGAGCTTAAATGTAAGCTTACTCCGGGTTGTGAAATGAATAAGGCATCAGCTGCACCTGTCAATGTCCCGGTTTTATAGATCGCTTTAAAAGTACGATACCATTCTAAATTAACCATGACTCAATTATTAATATTCTGATGCAAATTTACAAAATAATTATAATATTAATACATTTTCATTTCTTAAAAAGGAAGCATAATAATCCGGAATCCCGCTTTCATCGATCTGGAGGGCGGTTTCTTCAAGTGGATACTTTAATTGAATAATTTCAGGAACAATCTTTTCATCATCCAAAGTCAATATGGCATAAGAGGCTAATCTATTTGCTTCTTTGGAGCGCCCAACTGAACCACAATTGACAGCCCATTTCTTATTTTCAAACTGTTTTGTAAAGGATAAATGAGTGTGTCCCATCAGAATAATATCAGCCTTTGAATCTTCCAGCATATTAGTAAAAACCTCATCGTTTTCCGATTCATATAAATAAGTATCATTACTTTCAAGGCTGGAATGCACCAGCTGAATATTCCAATGTTTGTTCCCAATTTTATAATTTAATTTCAAATGAAAAGGGAATTCGGAAAGAAACTTTTTGTTTTCTTCTGTAATATGTTTTTTAGAATGATCAATCGCAATAAACCTTGCCTTTGTTTCTTCTTCAGAATGTTTAGCTAAAGGGAAAACAGGAAGATCAAAAGCAATTCTTTCATCATGATTTCCGAGGATACAGGGGATATTTAAACTTTTAATCCTTTCTATCACTTCATTTCCCCAAGGAGCAAAATCTACAAGATCGCCCAGGCAGAATTTCTGATGAATTCCTCTCTGCTCAATATCCTTCAACACCACTTCCAATGCAGGAAGATTCCCATGCACATCACCAAAAACTGCTATCTGTATCATTATCTGTCAATTTGTTAATCAAATGTACGGGACAAATGGAAGTTCCAGTTCAGATATAGCATGACATTTTACCATAGTAAAGGTTAATTTTTGCATCATAAAGTCAATCGTCAATTTTGCTTAGCAAGTGAATAGTGAATGATTATAAGCTATAAAAATTTACAAGCGAATTCACCATTCACCATACAGAAATTTGAATAATATAAATATTCTGATACATTACTATAATTTATATTATTTTTATTATACAATGCTCCACAGTAACTTTGCAGAGTAAAATTTAAACAATCATAAAAAAATGAAAAAAGTATTAATCATCAACGGAGGACAGAATTTCGGACATTCCGGAGGAAAATATAATCAGACTATCGCAGAAAACACATTAGCTGTTCTTAAAGAATTTGATAATGTAGAAGTAAAGGTTACCAATGTAAGTGAAAATTATGACAAACATGAAGAAGTACAAAAATTCGTTTGGGCAGATTATATCATTTACCATACTCCAATCTGGTGGTTCCAGCTTCCGAACGGATTGAAAAAATATATTGATGAAGTGTTCACAGCAGGTCACGCTAAAGGTATTTATATGAGCGACGGAAGAAATGCTGCAAACCCTGAAATCAACTACGGAACAGGAGGAATGCTTGGCGGAAGAAAATATATGTTAACAACAAGCTGGAATGCTCCTGCTACAGCCTTTACCCTTCCTGGAGAGTTCTTTGATGAGAAAAGCGTAGACGAAGGACCTTTATTTGGTTTCCACAGAATGAACGCTTTCGTATCTCTTGAAAAAATGGACAGCTTCCACTTCCACGACGTAGAGAAGAATGCTAATGTAGAAAGAGATATGAAGCTTTACAGAGAACATGTGAAAAACGTATTTGAAAAAGAATTAAAACCAGAATTAGTATAATGAAAATTCACCTTACCGCAGTTATTAAAGCCAAAGAAGAATACCGCTCAGAAGTATTGGAAGTTCTTCAGAATATGGTAAAAGAAACAAGAAAAGAAGAAGCCAACGAACTGTATAACCTTCACCAGGGCATCGAAGACAAAAACCATTTTGTATTCTACGAAATCTGGAAAAGTGAAGAAGGATTGGAACAGCATAATGAGCAGCCATACATTAAAGCTTTCGGCGCTTTGATTGATGAAAAACTTCAGGAAGTACCTCAGCTTTATATTACCAATCTCATTTAAGTATGAAAAAACTGGCGCTTTTATTTCTAAGCCTTTTCACAATAGGATTTATTCAGGCTCAAAACCAAAAATCTATTGATATGAAAAAGAAAATTTTGTTCGTCGTAACCAGCCATGACAAAAAAGGCAGCACAGATGAAAAAACAGGATATTATCTGGGCGAAGTTTCTCATCCATGGGAAGTTCTTCACAAAGCAGGATATGACATTGACTTTGTAAGTCCAAAAGGCGGAACTCCACCAGTAGACGGATTTGATTTAAAAGATCCTATCAACAAAGAATTCTGGGAAAACAAGGAATACAAAAACAAGATCGATCATTCTTTAACACCATCACAGGTAAACCCAAAAGAATACTCAACGATCTTTTATGCTGGCGGACATGGAGCAATGTGGGACCTAACAGATAATAAAGAATTAGCAAATATAGCTTCAATAATTTATGAAAATGGTGGTATTGTAGCAGGTGTATGCCATGGCCCGGCAGGGTTGGTGAATATCAAACTGAACAATGGAAAATACCTTGTAGATGGGAAAAAGATCAATGCTTTCACTAATGAAGAAGAATCTGCCGTAAAATTAACAGATGTTGTTCCTTTCTTACTGGAAAATAAACTGAAAGAAAGAGGAGCAAAATTTGAAAAATCCGGACTTTGGCAGAATCATGTTGTTTCAGATCAAAGAGTCATCACCGGACAAAATCCACAATCTGCAAAGAGCGTTGGAGAAGCAATTTTAAAAGAATTAAATAACAAATAATTGTAACCATAAATCGAAGATTCGACGAGGTCAAAAGACACAAAAGATTTTTAACACTTAAGTAAACAGAAGTGATGATGCAGACTGCTGAAAAGAACACTTAAGTTTTTCAAAATCTCCAATTTTCACGAGTATCTAATCGAACGACTGAAAATTCCCCTCCTCTGGAGGGGTGGCAAAAATTCAAAGAATTTTTGACGGGGTGGTTTACAAAACGTCCACAAGATCTTTTACGACTTTCAAGGTTTAACACAATAACAAATTTTAAAAACAAGAAAAAATGGAATACAGAAAATTAGGAAATACAGATTTAGAATTATCAGCAATCACACACGGAGCTTTTGCCATCGGTGGTAACATGTGGGGAGGTAATGAAAAACAGGATTCTATTAACTCTATTCACGCCTCATTGGATCATGGAGTAACTTCTATTGATACGGCACCTTTCTACGGTTTCGGATTAAGTGAAGAAATGATTGGTGAAGCGATTAAAGGAAAAGACCGTTCAAAAATCCAGCTGTTAACTAAATTCGGTTTGGTATGGGACGGAAGCAACAATGGAAAAGGAGAATTTTTCTTCGATGCTGAAGATGAAGGGAAAGTAATTCCTGTCTATAAATTCGCTTCTAAAGAAAATATCATCAAAGAAGTTGAGGAAAGTTTACAAAGACTGGGAACAGACTATATCGATCTTTTACAGCTTCACTGGCCAGACAGTACAACAGCCATCAGTGAAACTATGGAAGCTATGGAATTATTGATCCAACAGGGAAAAATCCGTGCTGCTGGGGTAAGTAACTACAGTGTTGCCCAAATGGAAGAGGCCAACAGAACATTGAAATTAGCAAGCAACCAGGTTTCTTACAGTATGCTGAACCGTGCTATTGAAAGCGATCTTGTTCCTTACTCTTTAGAAAACAATTCAGGGATTATCGTATACAGCCCAATGGAAAGAGGTCTTTTAACAGGTAAATATTTCAGGGATAATAAATTAAAAGACAACGACCACAGAAACGGTTATTTCTCTCAGTTTGATTTAAATAAAGTTAAAACGTTCCTTGAAAAAATTGAACCTATTGCTCAGGAAAAAGGAGCCAGCCTTTCTCAATTGGTATTAAGATGGACTACTTTACAACCAGCCATTACAGTAGTATTAGCAGGAGCTAGAAATGCAGAACAGGCTATTGATAATGCAAAAGCAATGGACATCAACCTTTCTCAGGAAGAATTAAACTTTATCAACGCTGCTTTAAGCGAGATTTAATATAAAAGCTGGGAGATGGAAGCTGGAGGATGGAAGTACTGACAGGTGATCGAGAACTTCCAACCTTTTGATCCAAATGATTATCAGACTGTAAGAAGAAAATATGAAGTTGAAAACACTAGCGTGTATTGTTAACTTACAGTCTGTTATTTTGAATAATTACAACAACTTATTTAATACAATATCAGTTGTTAACCGACTTCAAAAACCTCCCTCTCCCCTCCTCCAGCTTCCCTTCTCATTTATCAAAGGAAAGCAAAACTGGAAGCACATCTTAATAAGTAGAATGCCAGTTGTTCAAAGACTGCACCAACTCCCCTCTTCCAGCTTCCAGCTTCCTTTCTCTTTAACCTATACATCATAAAAAAATGAAAAAGAATCTGATTAAAATATTCGGGTTAGTAACCCTATTGACAATAAACAGCATTGAGTTAAACGCACAAACCCTTGTTAATCCTGAAGACCAATCATGGTATCCTTCTGCTTACGGAGCTCAGGATGAAATCGGAGCAGCCAATTTATTAACTCCTGAAGTGGTAAAACAGGCACTAGGACTAGTAAAACAAGGTAAAACATTGGCACTTGCTGTTCCTATTGATAAAAATTTACCAGCTTTCAGACACAGAAGCTTCAATCTTTACAACATCCAACCTGGAGAACAAGGTGGAAAAAGTATTGGTCCTAATAAGTTTACATTCAACGACGAATTAGTGAACGGATGGACCGGAGTTGGAACTCAGTTAAACGGTATCGGGCACATTGGTATTGATAATGTTTACTATAACGGAAATAAAGCCACTGATTTTGTAACTGTAGAAGGGGTGAAAAAACTGGGTGTTGAAAAAGTACCGCCATTTGTTACCAGAGGTGTAGTCCTTGATATGGTGGCTCACTACGGAAAAGCTGTTGTACCCGGTGGAACAGAATTCACCGTTGAAGATATTAAAGCTGTTTTAAAGAAACAAGGGCTTACCTTAAGAAAAGGAGATGTTATTCTTTTCAATACAGGATGGCTTGAACTGGTAGGTAAAGACAACAAACAGTTCTTAGAAACAGAACCGGGAATTGGAATGGATGCTGCCAAATGGCTGGCTGCCCAAGGGATTGTTGCTTTCGGTGGTGATACGTGGGCTTCTGAAGTTTATCCCAATCCAAAAAGTAAAGAGGAATTTCCAATAAACCAATATATGCTGGCCAAAAAAGGAATCTACAATTTAGAATTGATTGACAGCCGCCCATTAGTAAGACAAAAAATATGGGAATTCCTGTTCGTACTGGGACAACCTCTTTATGTAGGTTCTACTCAGGTGAATGTGAATCCGGTTGCCATTTATTAATTTCTTTCTCAGTTCTCAGGAATAATACGTAAATTAATATTCCAAATCTGAAGTACTGATCACACAATTTTTTAAAATATCAATTACAAAATTTTAAACAATGGAAAGCACAACAAAAGGGTTCACACGCGCCAACCACGTAGGAATCACTGTAAAAAATTTAGAGAAATCAATTGCCTTTTATGAGGCGTTGACCGGAACTAAAGTTTCTAATATCGATGTTATCGGTGGAGAAAGAATGGCAAAAACACAAGGTCTTACAGACACTAAAATAAAGTTTGCCAACCTTAAACTAGACAATATTAACCTTGATATTCTTGAATATGTAATTCCTGAAGCTGAACAGGCTTCTTACTCCAACAATCAGATCAGTGCGATGCACCTTTGTTTTGAAGTTGACAGTATTGATGAAGCTATGCAGAGATTAAAGGAAATTGGGGTTGAACCAGACGGAGAACCCATTGTATTTGAAGAGGCAGACGGACTGAAAGCCGGATACGGAACTGCAGTTGCTTATTTCCAGGACCCTGACGGAACCAATCTCGAGATTATCGCTCCACAAGGGCCTTTCCAAAGAAAGAATCCATAATTCATCACGAAGAACAAAGCTAAAGTAACCTCCGTATACAAACTTAATATTTACCATTAAGATTTATTTTAGAATTAATACCACGGAACTTTCCGCTTTGCTATTCACCTCATAAAAAAGAGCTTTTCAGTGTTGAAAAGCTCTTTTTTTGTTAATAAACCGATATCAATTCTCTCTTTCTATTTTGCAATTGGCATATGCGTACTGATTGCAATTCTGTTCCATGCGTTGATTGTTACAATAGCCATGATGATCTGAGCAATCTGGTTATCATCAAAGAATGACTTTGCTTTTTGGAAGGTTTCATCACTTAATCCTTTGTGGCTGATCAAAGTAATTTCCTCAGTCATTGCCAAAAGCACCTGCTCTTCTTCTGTAAAAAATTCTTTAGCTTCTGTCCACCCATCTAAAATAAAGATTCTTTGTGGTGTCTCCCCATATTTAAGAGCATCTTTCGTATGCATGTCAAGGCAGAATGCACATTTATTAATCTGGGAAGCTCTGATTTTAATTAATTCCTTTTGAATATGGGTTAAAGAAGTGGTTTGTAAGTATCCTTCTAATCCCATCATCGCTTTGTAAGCTGCTGAATCTACTGTTGCAATATTTAATCTTGCGCTCATAATATTTATTTTTTGGTTAATTGATCTATACTAAAAGAATATTGTGGCTGAACAGCCAACAAAAGAGCTGCCGCACTTCCCACCCAGACCGAGTAATTGAGAGATGCCTTAGAACCTAATGCAATTGTCATTGATACTGCGAAAATCAATAATAAAATACTGCTTCCATAAGCTGCAATTCTGGTTTTAAAACCTATAATCAACATCAATGGAAAAAGAATTTCTAAAAATGTAGCGGCATAAGTTGAGAACGTACTTAAGGCTTCAGGAAGAAAAAAAGTTAGTGATCTTGTATATTCTTTGAAGCTCTCCATATTTCCCCATGAAGAATTTTCAGGACTCCACCACCCGAACCGATCTGCTACTGCAGAAAGCATCGTTACAGCAAGAGCCAGTCTTAAAAATAACTGCGGAAATTCATTTTTTGTACTTGTCATTGCATTCGCTTTTAATTACATGACAAATTTCCGACTTCTGATCCGTAAAAAACTTAAACTGGTTTAAGAACGTAATTTGGCTTTAATTTCACTCAGATATTCCGGAGTAAAACCAAGAAATGAAGCAATAAGATACTGAGGAATTCTCTGAATAAACCAAGGGTACAATGTACTGAAATGAACATACAGTTCTTCTCGCGAATACTCTGTCAGATAACGAAGTTTTCTTTCAGAAGCAGCATACGCTCTCTGATAAATAATCCTGAAATACTTTTCCATCAAAGGATGTTTCTCCAATAATAATTCATGATTTTTAAAATCAATGACAAGAATCGTAGACTTTTCCACAGACTGAATATTAAAATCCGTCTGTATCTGTCTTTCATAGGCAAATGTATCGGTAATCCACCAGTTTTCAATTGCAAACTGAGTGGTATGCTCTACTCCTTTTTCATTGATAAAATATTTTCTCAGGCAGCCTTCCACCACAAAATACATATTTCTGCATACCTCACCTTCCAGCATCAGGCTTTGCTTCTTCTTCACCTTCAAGACTTCAAAGAATGAAGAAATAGAAACATACTCTTCGTCTGTTACCGCAATGAATTTATTTAAATGAGCCTTGAAATTATCCATCTTTTGAATTGAATACTCAAACTTAACTTTATTTTTTTAGTTTTACAATCACAAAACATGAAATCATGGAAGTCATTGCTAAAATTCTCATCGCTGTTGTTGCAGTGGAACATCTCTATATTCTTTGGATGGAAATGTTTGCATGGGAAACCAAAGGAAAAGAAGTTTTCAAAGCTGCCCTGCCAGCAGAAATGTTTAAACCTACAAAAGGATTGGCTGCTAACCAAGGGTTATATAATGGTTTTTTATCTGCCGGGCTTATTTGGTCTTTTCTTATTAAAGATCCACAATGGCAAGACAATGTTGCTTTGTTCTTTCTAAGTTGTGTAGCTGTAGCTGGCATCTATGGAGCTATTTCTGCTACAAAGAAGATCTTTTTTGTGCAGGCATTACCTGCAATATTAGCTATCATTGCTGTTTTACTGAAATAGTCTGCTGAAACAAAATTAATACTCTCGCAGATTGAACAGATTATGCAGATCTTTTTTTATCTGTGAAATTTGTGGGATCTGTGGGAAGTAATTTTTTTTATTGAAATTTATTACCCCATTGAAGCTTTAATCTTCTCTCTATGAAGTAATCCCCAATTTACAAGTGTTTCTGTTACCGGAAATACAGATTTTCCATATTCTGTAACCGCATAAGTGACAGTAATGGGTTTTGTATCCTGAATAGTTCTTGTAATCAGAAGGTTTGTTTCCAATTCCTTCAGTTCTTTACTCAGCATTTTTGCAGAAATACCATCAATGCCACGTTCCAGCTTTTTAAAATGAATCTGCTGATCCGTTCTGTTCGTCAGATACCTTAGAATCATTAACTTCCACTTTCCACCCAATACATCAAGGCTATCACGCATTGCGAACAATTCTTCGGTACAGGTAGCTTCTCTTTCGGTTCCGTTTTCTTTAATTTTTGCCATAATGGTTTCATCAAGGTAACTAGTTACCATTTGTTAACTAGTAGCAAATATAAACTATTCCCGTTTTACATTTGTACAACATAATTAACAATATTCACCTATATGAAAGCAGTGATTTTAAATAAGGATTTTAAGCTTGAAAATGGCTTTGCTGAAAAACCTCAGCCTAAAAATAACGAAGTACTCATTCAGATCAAAGCAAGCGGATTCAATCCTATCGATTACCAGATGCTGGAAAATGAACTGGAAAGAAAATTAATCAGTTCACCGATATTAGGAAGAGAATTATCAGGAATAGTTGTAGAGAAAGGTGCAGATGCCACTCAGTTCAATATTGGAGACGAAGTATTCTGCGGAAGTGGTTCTATGGGAAGTAACGGAACCTATGCAGAATTCATCTCAGTTCCGGAAGTTATTGTCTCGCTCAAACCGAAAAATATTTCCTTTGAACAGGCTGCTTCTATTCCATCAGCAGGATTAACTTCCCTACAAATTTTTAAAAGGCTGAAACTACAGCCGGAACAAACAATTTTGATTACTGGTGCTGCGGGAGGAGTTGGTTCTTTTTTAATTAAAATTTTACTGGCTCATCAAATTGAAAATTTTGTCATTACTGTTGGGAGTAAAGAAAACAAACAGATGTTTCTTAACCTTGGATTAAAAGACCATCAGATTGTTAATTACAGAGAATCCAATCTTGTAGAAAACATTTTAAAAGCCAATCAACATAGACCTTTTGATATTGGAATTGACCTGGTTGGAAATTACATGGCTGAAGTAACAGCTCAAGTATTAAAAATCAATGGAACTTATGTGGATGTAACGGCTCTTGTTACCAAAGAAGCTCATGAAATTCTCTTCAACAAAGGAACACTGATTATGAATATCTCCAATTATGCCTACAGCATGGTAAAACAATATGATTACTATAAAAACAGCCTGGAAGAAATTGCAGGATTAATTGAAAACGGGGCCATCGTTCCATCTCAACATAAAATAATAGGTGATCTTTCTTTGGAAACTGTTCTTAAAGCCCATTTTATCCTTAAAAATAACCAGACTCAAGGTCATAAACTCATCATGAAAAACTCATAAATCCATGAACAAAATACCAAGACGCATCGTAACCGGAATGAAAGACGGGAAATCTATTATTACAGAAGATCAACAGGTTGAAAATGTAGTAGAACATTTTCCGGGGCTCATTATTTCAGACATCTGGAATACTCAGGCAATGCCGGCAAGTTTAGAGGATGAAAGAAGAATTCCAAACACTGGATTTCCACAAACTCCCAAAAACGGAATCTATTTCCGGTATGTAGTCGTTCCACCGGATAAAGACCTAGGCGTTGAATTCAAGAAAGGAGAACCTCATCCTATGATGCATCAGACTCCAACCTTAGATTATATTATCATTCTTTCCGGCGAACTTTATCTGATGATGGATGAAGGAGAAACGCTCTTAAAACCTGGAGATATCGTCATCCAAAGAGGTACCAACCATGCCTGGAGCAACAGATCTGATGAACCATGCATACAGCTTGCCATTTTGATTGATGCTGAAACTAAAAGTTAAAAGATTTCCCGCAGATTACACCAATTCCACAGACAAAAAAAGATCTGCATAATCTGTTCAATCTGCGAGAGTATTAATTTTGTTGGAAAACACCAAGGGCGCAAAGATTTTTAAATAAAATACTGTTTTTAAGGCGTAAGAAAATCTAGGATTTCCAGCAATGTGAAGCTATGCTCATATTTTGCTACGAATGGGTGAACTATTTGATTCTATACGTGAGATTATATTTATTTTTATTCGTGAATTCGTGGCATTAAAATGAACGGTTTAAAATTTTATCGCAGATAAAATCCTCGCGCCTTAACGTTTCCCAACCCATTGCAAAGCTGAAATCTCCCGCAATTTTTCTTTCATTTTATCAGGAGTAAGCAATCCTTCCTGATAGTAAACTAAATTCCGGTTTTTATCCAGAAAAATCCACAACGGATAAACAGGCTGTTCTTTATTTTTAGACAGAGCCAGCGCCAATTCATGAATTCCAGAACTTCCATTAGCTAAATATTCAAATTCCTTTCCCTGAAAATTGATTTTTTCTCTGGTCTTTTCAGCCTCGAAATTAACCAGGTAAAAATGGTCATTCATCATTTCAACCAGCTCTTTATCCTTATTGAGTCTAAAGGATTCTATTTTACAAACAGAGCACCAATCCGTATAAAGATGGATTACCATGGGTTTGGGAGATTCTTTTTGCAGACGCTCCACTTCAGAAAAAGTCCCTGTCTTCATCTGGGACAGACAAAGACAGGGCACAAACATTAAAAATAAAGCAAAAGTTCTCATTTCAGTGTATATTTCACTCCCAGGAACCCTCTGATGCCTTGCATAGGCGCATAGCCATATGCGGTATCGAAAGTATAATGGTTCGGGTTGCTGATGGGATCATCAGCATGTTTATCAAACGGGTCAAAAGGTCTCATCAGAGGATCCTTAGGAGTAAAGTTGAATAAGTTTTTCACCCCGCAATAGACTTCAAATCCGGATTTAAAGCTCTTTGAAACCTGAATATTCGCTAAAGAATAGAATGGTGAATATTCAGGGCGGTAGTCATTTGGCAAAACAGGCAATCTCATCGGTCCATAAAACTGTCCGGTGAAATCTATTGTCAGATTGCTTGGGAATTTATAGGTTAAATTATAGGTTCCACTCCATTTTGGAGCATGAAGCTGCTGTGTTTTTTGATTTTCATCATCGTATTTCTGATAGACATCAAGATAGGTTACTCCTAAATTGACACTTAACGGAAAAAAGAAACTGAAATCCACATTCAAAGATGCTCCTCTGGAAATTCCATAACCGTTGAGATTGTCGTAGATGATCTTATTCGGATCAGAATCAAAATCTCCCACAATTTTATTACTGAAATAAGTATAAAATGCAGAAGCATCCAGATTCACCAATCGATTTCCAACAGGAATTTTCCAGATATAATTCACATTTCCGTTCACTGATCTCTCAGGCAGAAGATCTGATTTTACAATAACTTCTCTTGAACCTGTTAATGCAGCGTGATCCTCTGTAAACAGATTCACCACTCTGAATCCCGTCCCAAAATTGAATCTTAACGTGTGATATGGATTCGGGGAAAATTTCCACGCAAATCTTGGAGAATGTACGGAATGATGAACCTTATCATAATCATAACGGTATCCTAATAACAATGTATTTTTATCATTGATTTCCCACTGGTCCTGAACAAATACTCCCCAGATCGGAGATTTCATCGGCGCATTGGTTACTCCATCGGAAGCCAATGTTCCCGGAGTATTGTCATCGTAAAAAGTTCTTTTAAAAGTAACTCCGGCTGTAATATCATGTTTTCCAAAACTTCTATCCCAATAAGTCTGTACAAAGGCTACTTTTTGTAAAGCATTGAACGGATTCGCTCCGTAAAAAGAGTTCTGGTCATGATAATTATAAGAAAACTGAGTGACAATATGCTCTTTCATTGGCCATTCGTACAACCCAAAAACTTCTGCTCTGTTCGTATAAATACTTTCACCATATACCTCATCGCTTCCCCGGAAAGATTTGTTCCATTGCATTTCACCTCCAAAACGGTCTTCATACAAATATCTTAGAGCAAAACTTGCCTGTCTGTTGTCTTTCCTTTTAAAATTCCATTTGTTAAAAATAGAAATCCTGTCCTGTAAGGTAGAATCGGTAAAATTGTCTTTATTCTGATCTATTCTTTCTTTAAAACTGAAATAATTTAAGCTTAATAGTGAAGCCACGTTCTTCCCAAGGTTAAACTTTGTGGAAAGATCCAGGTTATTCTCAGTCCACGAGCTGGTCATCATATCTACACTCAACTTAGGAGCCGTTAATGCATTTTTAGTGATAATATTGATAACTCCTCCCATCGCTTCAGAACCATAAATGGAGGAAGCAGGACCTTTTACCACTTCTATTCTATCTACCAAACTGTTAGGAATTCCGCTCAATCCATAAACTGTGGAAAGTGAGCTGACGATTGGCATTCCGTCAATCAAAATCATTGTGTATGGACCTTCCAAACCATTAATATGAATATCTCCTGTATTGCACACTGAACAGTTCAACTGTGGTTTTACTCCATTCACCATGCTTATGGCTTCAAAAATACTTGGAGTAGGATTTTTCTGGAAAAATTTCTGGCTGTAGATCTCAACAGCCACAGGACTTTTAGACCTGCTCATCGGTTTTATGGTTCCGGTAACCACTACATCATCAATATTACTTGTCTTGAATTCCTTCTTTGAAACCTTTACAGAATCAGTGTTTTTAGGTTGATTTAAAGCTAGACTGTCTGTCTCCTGGGCAAAACAATACGAGGATAAAAAAGTAATAGAAAATAATATTCGCTTCATGAAATTAAAATTGTTAGACAAATCTAACAATTATTTTCGAATTACAAAACTTAACAATAAATATTTGATTGAGCCAATTCATGAAAAATGATTAAATTTGAGAAACTACATATGAAAGTAAAATGAGATATCATCTATCGGGAAACATCCCACAAAAAAGACATACCGTCTTTAAATCTCCGGAAGATAAATTTTACTATGAACAGCTTTTCGGAACGGAAGGTTTTCATGGGATCTCTTCTCTATTGTACCATATTCACCGTCCTACCCAGATCAAATCAATCGGAGAACCGAAAGATGTAACGCCTAAAATTGCGGTGGAGAAAAATATTACACCAAGAATGTTCAAAGGAATGAATGTAACTCCTGAGGACGATTTTCTGGACAGCCGTAAAATCCTTTTGATGAATAACGACCTGAAAATGGGATTGGCCAAGCCAAGAAAATCAATGGATTATTTCTACAAAAATGCAGAATGTGACGAGCTTTTGTTTGTACATGAGGGCAAGGGGATTTTAAAAACTTTTGTGGGAGATCTTGAATTTGTAACCGGCGATTATCTTATTATTCCGAGAGGAACTATTTACCAGGTAGAATTGCAGTCTGAAAATACCGTATTCTTTGTATTGGAAAGCCATTCTCCTATTTACACTCCGAAAAGATACAGAAATGAATTCGGACAGCTTCTGGAACATTCTCCATTCTGCGAAAGAGACATTATTGCACCTACTTTCAAAGAACCTAAGGACGAAAAAGGAGAATTCCTGATTAAAGTAAAAAAAGAAAACCAGATTACCGATTTCATCTATGCCACGCATCCTTTTGATGTGGTAGGCTGGGACGGCTATTTCTATCCTTATAAATTTAATATCAAAAACTTTGAACCGATTACAGGAAGAATTCACCAACCGCCACCGGTTCACCAGAATTTTGAAGCCCATAACTTTGTAGTATGTTCATTCTGTGCAAGAATGTATGACTATCACCCGATGGCCATTCCTGCCCCTTACAATCACTCCAATATTGATTCTGATGAGGTATTATTCTACACAGAAGGTGACTTCATGAGCCGCAACCATATCGACTTAATGGATTTCACACTTCACCCTGGAGGAATTGTTCATGGGCCTCACCCGGGAGCCATGGAAAGAAGTATCGGTAAAAAATTTACTGAAGAATATGCCGTAATGGTAGACCCTTTCCGACCGTTAAAAATTACGGAAGAAGCTTTAAAAGTGGAAGATCCGTCTTATAAAACTTCATGGTTAGAATAAAACAGTAGAATATCTTTCTTATCATTGAGAAAAACTATTAGTAAATACATACAAAAGACGCCTTAAATCCTTTATTTAAAGCGTCTTTTTTCGTAAATTTGTAAGGTATGGTCCACATATACGGCCATCATTATTTTTCATATCGCATCCTAAGTAATGGTGGTTTAATAAAAATCAATATTACATGTTAGAAAGAATCAGATTAGAAAGTCTACACGAAAAGGTAACTACAGCCGAGAATGCTGTAAAAATGATTAAAGACGGTATGACCATTGGGTCTAGCGGCTTTACAAAAGCAGGTGACAGCAAAGCCATTTTGCCGGCACTGGCGGAAAGAGGAAAAACAGAAGACCTTAAAGTCACTTTAATGACTGGAGCTTCACTGGGACACGGCACAGACGGAAAACTGGCAGAAGCCAATGTTTTAAAGAAAAGAATGCCATTCCAGGTAGATCCTACTTTAAGAAACAAAATCAATAAAGGAGAAATTCTCTTCATCGATCAGCATTTAAGTGAAAGTGCCGAATTTCTTCACACCAAAAACCTTCAAAGCATTGATGTTGCCATTATTGAGGCTGCTTATATTGAAAGAGACGGAAGTATTGTTCCCACCACTTCAGTGGGAAATTCAGTAACCTTTGCCGCTTTGGCTAAAAAAGTAATTATTGAAATCAATACCGAAGTTCCGGAAGAAGTATACGGAATCCACGATATCTACCAAGCGGAAGATTATCCATATAGAAACGTTATCCCAATCGTAGCTCCATGGAATAAAATCGGAAGAAAAAGTATTCCTGTAGATCCTAATAAAATTGAAGCTATTGTTTTCACCAACCTGAAAGATAGTCCTGCCGATATTGCTGAACCGGATGAAAAAACAACAGCCATCGCCCAACACCTTCTTAGATTCTTTGAAAATGAAGTTCAGTTGGGACGTCTTACAGATAGATTATTACCTCTTCAGGCAGGAATCGGAAAAGTGGCCAATGCTGTGCTTACCGGATTTAAAGACAGCAATTTCTATGACTTAACCATGTTTTCTGAAGTTCTTCAGGACAGCACTTTTGACCTGATAGATTCAGGTAAGTTAAGTTTTGCATCCGCATCATCCATTACTGTTTCTCAGGAATGCTATGAAAGAGTACTGGGAAACCTTTCGAAATATAAAGACAAGTTTGTTTTAAGACCTCAGAATATTTCCAATACTCCAGGACTTATCAGAAGATTAGGAGTAATTGCCATCAATACAGCCATTGAATTTGACATTTATGGAAATGTGAACTCTACCCATATTGGCGGAACAAAAATCATGAACGGAATCGGAGGTTCCGGAGACTTTGCAAGAAACGCTTACTTAAGTATTTTTGTGACTCAGGCAGCTTCCAAAGGAAATAACATTTCTCACGTGCTCCCAATGGTTTCCCATACAGACCACACGGAACATGATGTTGATATTCTGGTTACCGATGTTGGATTGGCTGATTTAAGAGGATTAGCCCCAAGAGAAAGAGCTCAGAAAATTATTGACAACTGTGTACATCCTGATTACAAAGAAGAATTACAGTCTTATTTCGACAGAGCCTGTGAACGTGGCGGGCATACGCCACACTTATTGGAAGAAGCCTTCAGCTGGCATTTACGCTTTTCCGAAACAGGAAGTATGAAACAAAAAGTAGAAGCTGAGGTTTCCAATTAGGAGTTTTTACCCGCTTAAAAAACTATAAAAGGATCAGATGTTATGCATTTGGTCCTTTATTTTTTTATTAAATTTAAATACTTACACAATTAAACAACATTGTCATTCATAATTATTAAATAATGGACTTAATAAAACTATTATTTATTAAATTTATATAATTCGTTACTATGATAAAAGTCTTTTAATATCCCTTGAAAGAATTAAAATAAATAGAGATATTAAGGGTATCTTTGAGAGAGGTTAGGCATTTATGAATAAAAATTAGTCAGGAATTTTATAATAAAAAGATAAAATATGAATAATTACATCAGCGCAGAAGAAGCGATATATACAGTAAAAAGCGGTAACCGCGTATTTTTTCACGGCAGCGCATGTACTCCCAATTACCTGATCGACGAGCTGGCAAGACAGGCTCACAGGTTAGACCATGTAGAAATGGTTTCCATTACCCAACAGGGAAATATAGAAATTGCAAAACCGGAGTACAAAGACAAATTCTTTATCAATTCCTTATTCGTGTCTACGCCGGTTCGTGATGCTGTAAATTCAGACAGAGGTGACTTTGTCCCTGTATTTTTAAGTGAAATTCCTATTTTATTCAGAAAAAACATACTTCCGCTTGATGTTGCACTGGTAACTGTTTCTCCACCGGACAGACATGGCTTCTGTACTTTGGGAACATCAGTGGATATTGCAAGAGCTGCTGTAGATACAGCAAAAACCATTGTTGCCGTAGTTAATCCCAGAATGCCAAGAACCCATGGAGACGGAATGATTCACGTCAGCAGGATCCATAAACTGGTTTGGCATGAAGAGGAGCTTCATACCGTAGATTACAGTTCAAAAGTAGGTCCTGAAGAAATGCTGGTGGGAAAAAATGTAGCTGAACTTATTGAAGACCGCTCTACCCTGCAAATGGGAATCGGGACAATTCCTGATGCAGTTTTACAATGTTTGCACAATCATAAAGACCTTGGAATTCACACAGAAATGTTGAGTGATGGAGTGATAGACCTTATTCAGAATGATGTAATCAATAACAAATACAAAGGTTACAACGATAATAAAACCATTACCAGCTTCTGTTTCGGAACCAGAAAGCTATATGATTATGTGGACGACAATACTGTTTTTGCTTTCAGAGATGTAAGTGAAGTGAATTTCCCTATCAATATCATGAAGAACAAAAAACTGGTAGCCATCAACTCTGCCATTGAAATTGATCTTACCGGACAAGTATGCGCCGATTCTATCGGAACTTTGCAATACAGCGGTATTGGCGGCCAGATGGACTTCATGCGTGGAGCAGCTTTAAGCGAAGATGGAAAACCTATTATTGCGATCACTGCAAGAACTAAAAAAGGAGTTTCAAGGATTGTTCCTTTCCTGAAACAAGGAGCAGGTGTGGTAACTACAAGAGGCCATATTCATTATGTGGTTACAGAATACGGTACCGCTTACCTGTATGGAAAAAACCTTCGCCAGAGAGCACAGGAGCTTATCAGCATTGCCCATCCTGATGACAGGGAAATGCTTGAGAGAGCCGCCTTTGAAAGGTTTAAACACTGATAATCAAACAATAACATATTTTAACTTTAATTTTTATTCGGAATTTAAAAATATATCTTTAACTTATACCAGTAAATCATAAAAATGCCCTAATATTTTGGCAGTATTTTTGATAAAAACCTTTTTAAAACAAGGAAATTGAAGACTATATATAATTCGATACGAGAAGAAGTGGTAAAGCATTCGAAGGTAAGGAATTCTGTTTTGGGGAATGTGAATGAATGGAAGAGAAGCCATTATATTATTCTTTCCGAAATCATTAAAGATGAACTTTCTGAAGCTGAAGAACTTAAAGGGGGTAAAAAGTTTGAGATCGGGACTACGATTTCCCATGTTACCCTGCAGCGTTTTTTTGAAAACGATTATCAGGATAAAACCCACAGTGATTTAAGATTTTTAAAAACCCTGGATAAAATATGTATTTTCCTGGGCTACAAAGATCTTAATGATTATATCCTTTCCATAAGACATAAAAATAAAGATCATGATGAAACTGATGACCTGTCATTTATGACCAGGTTGGTATATGATTATTGCGCCAGGGCTTTTGAATTCTGTAAAGCGTTTCCCAACCATAATACTGAACTTTTCAAAGACCTGGTATTTGATGATTCTCCGTTTCTGGAAAGAATTTCACAATTCAGTAAAGAGCTTTGTGAAAAAGACTTCCAACTGGTCACCAAGAATAACCGATCTAATTATGAGGTTTTTGATATTCAAATCGTTACCGATGAACCCAACAAAAAAATACTGGAGACTCAGGAATTCTGGAACCTCTTATTCAAAGTGGGAGAAACCGGGGAAGAACATTTTGTGAACCAGCTCAGTACACAGATTTATTTTTTTAAGAAAATAGATGATACCTGGAAAATCTGGGACAATTATAATCCTGATGCAGGAATGCTGAACAGGAAAATTGAAACTACCGTATAAATAAGAAAGCCGCAGATGATCTCTGCGGCTTTCATGTTCGAAATATTTTTTTCTCACTTGTCTTTTGTATGACAAATGTAGGCAGCATATTTTAAACTTAAGAAACTTAAATATACTTAAGTGAACACTTCTTGAACTTTATGTTAAATATCTTCAATGAATCAGCGGTAATATTTTCGCTATATCCAAGAATTTTGTAATTTGCATACCAATAAAATAAAAGTAAAAAGAAAAATATGTCAACACTTACATTTGCCGAGAAGATTGCTCAAGCAGAGAATTTCTTACCGATTAACGGTACAGATTATATTGAGTTTTATGTAGGAAATGCAAAACAGGCTGCGCATTATTACAAAACCGCATTCGGTTTTCAGTCTGTAGCATATGCGGGTCCTGAAACAGGAGTGAGAGACCGCGCATCTTATGTGCTTCAACAGGGAAAAATCAGATTGGTACTTACTACAGGACTGAAGTCTGACTCTCCTATCAGTGAACACGTAAAAAAACATGGTGACGGAGTAAAAATTTTGGCACTTTGGGTAGATGATGCATATGCAGCTTTCGAAGAAACTACTAAAAGAGGTGGAAAGCCTTATTTAGAGCCAGTAACTTTAACTGACGAGCACGGTGAAGTAAGAATGTCCGGAATTTATACTTACGGAGAAACTGTTCACATGTTTATAGAAAGAAAAAATTATAACGGAGCTTTCATGCCTGGGTACGAGAAATGGGAAAGTGACTACAATCCTGAAGAAGCTGGTTTATTGTACGTAGACCACTGCGTAGGAAATGTAGACTGGAACAGAATGATCCCAACTGTTGAATGGTATGAAAAAGTAATGGGATTTGTAAACATCCTTTCTTTTGATGATAAGCAGATCAACACAGAATATTCTGCATTGATGTCTAAAGTAATGTCAAACGGAAACGGATATGCAAAGTTCCCTATCAACGAACCTGCAGAAGGTAAAAAGAAATCTCAGGTAGAAGAGTATCTTGATTTCTATGAGGGAGAAGGAGTACAGCATATTGCAGTAGCAACAAAAGATATCATCCACACAGTAAGTGAATTGAAAAAACGTGGTGTAGAGTTCCTTTCAGCTCCACCAGAGGCTTATTACGATATGGTTCCTGAAAGAGTTGGCCATATTGATGAAGATCTTAAGAAACTTCAGGAGTTAGGTATACTTATTGATCATGATGAAGAAGGATATCTGTTACAGATCTTTACTAAGCCTGTAGAAGACCGTCCTACTCTATTCTTCGAAATTATTGAAAGACACGGTGCACAGAGTTTTGGTGCAGGAAACTTCAAAGCATTATTCGAAGCCTTAGAAAGAGAACAGGAAAGAAGAGGAAATCTTTAATTTTACAACCAAAAATACTAAGTTTTGTCAGAATGCAAGGTTCTGGCAAAACTTTTTTATAAAACACAGCATAATGAGAAAACTTTTAATTGGAATTCTATTCTTTGGAACTTTAGGCGTAAAAGCACAATACGGATCACTGAATGCAATTCTGGACAGACTTGAAGCGAGAAAAGGGATCAATCAGAATCTTGAAAAAGTAGATATTGACAACAAAAAGTTTGTTTTCATAAAAGATGAAGCAGACCATACGGAAAGAGATTTTATTGTTATCAAAGGGAAAAGTGCAACCTACGTAGAGGTTTTCGATGATAAAGCAACCGGAGAAAGCAGTTCTAACGTTTTTACCGGTGATATTGTCAGAAAAAAGAACATTATTTCCTTACGGGCAGATGTACTTGAAGGCAAAAAAATCCCAATGCCGGTCACCAAAACACTATTGCTTACCCAGCAGGACAATATTCTCTATCTCATTGATGTCAATACCAGAGACCGATGGATCGATGAAGCTTCTTACTCAAAAAAGGCAAAATAAATATCTTGGGGGAAAGTTTCTCAGGATGATATTTTAATCTAACTAAAATCTAAACTTATGAAATCATTTGTAGACTATTCCTCAAACTCGGATTTTTCTATACATAATATTCCTTTCGGAGTGGCAGTATTCAACAAAGAATATATCGGATGCTGCACAAGAATCGGAGATCAGGTTATTGATCTTGCTACCCTTTACGATCTTGGCTATTTTGAAGACATTGAAGGATTGGACGACAATGTTTTTGAAGCCTACACCATCAACGAATTTATCGAGTTGGGTAAACCTGTTACCAACGCAGTGCGTACAAAGATTCAAACCTTATTACAGGAAGGATCTGCATTGTCTAAAGATCAAAAAACAATTGAAGAGGCGTTCTATGACCTTGATAAGGTAAAAATGATGATGCCTGTTCACATTCCAAACTATACAGACTTCTACAGCAGCATTGAACACGCTACCAACGTAGGGAAAATGTTCCGTGATCCTGCCAACGCCTTATTACCTAACTGGAAGCACTTACCGGTAGGTTACCACGGTAGAGCTTCTTCTATCGTTGTTTCAGGAACAGAAATCAACCGTCCTAAAGGTCAGATGAAGCCTGCTGATGCAGAAAAACCTGTCTTCGGACCTTGTAAGCAGTTAGATTTCGAATTGGAAATGGCTTTCATCGTCAACAAAAACACAGAGATGGGAGAAAGTATTTCTACCAAAGATGCTGAAGATGCGATCTTCGGAATGGTAGTATTCAATGATTGGTCTGCAAGAGATATTCAATCCTGGGAATATGTTCCGCTTGGGCCATTCCTTGCCAAAAACTTCGGTTCCTCTATTTCTCCTTGGGTAGTTACCCTTGAAGCTCTGGAGCCATTCAGAACAGCTTCTCCTAAACAGGATCCTGAAGTTTTAGACTATCTGAAATTTGAAGGCGACAAAAACTATGATATCAATCTTGAAGTATATATTCAGCCAGAAAACGGTGATCAAAACCTGATCTGTGAAAGCAACTACAAATATATGTACTGGAATATGACCCAACAGCTTGCTCACCACACCGTAAACGGATGTAACGTGGAAGTTGGAGATATGTATGCGAGTGGTACCATCTCAGGAAGTGATCCAAAATCTTTCGGTTCTATGCTTGAGTTAACATGGAGAGGTCAAAATCCTATATCATTAAGCAACGGTGAAGAAAGGAAATTCATTGAAGATAATGATACCGTTACCATGAAAGCATGGGCTGAAAAAGACGGTGTAAGAGTAGGTTTCGGTGAAGTTTCCGGTAAAATTATTCCAACACTTTAAGATTAAAGCTTAATGATTATATGCTTCGACTTCGCTCAGCATGACATCGCTAAAAATATGCTGTAAAACAGTTAGTATTAGATTTGTCATGCTGAGCGTAGCCGAAGCATCTTTTTTTAAATACATTGAATACTTAAGTTGAATTAAGTACCCAAATAAAATATGAAAACAGTAATCCCTTCTGAAATAACCTCTGTACAGCTCCAAACCATCATGCAAACAGCCGTTTCACCACGCCCTATTGCTTTGGCATCTACGGTGGATAAAAACGGTAACAGTAATTTATCTCCATTCAGTTTTTTCAATATGTTCAGTACGGTTCCTCCGATCCTGATCTTCTCTCCGTCAAGAAGAGTGCGTGACAATACAACGAAACATACTCTGGAGAATGTACTGGAAGTACCGGAAGTGGTTATCGGAACAGTAAATTTTCCTATTGTACAGCAAATTTCTTTAGCTTCTACAGAATATGAAACAGGAGTAAATGAATTTATAAAATCTGGTCTTACGATGAAAGATGCTGACCTTGTAAAGCCTAAACTGATTGAAGAATGCCCAGTGAACTTTGAATGCAAAGTTTTAGAGGTGAAATCATTGGGAGATCAAGGTGGAGCTGGTAATCTGGTCATCTGTGAAGTTCAGAAGATCCATATCAGAGAAGAATATTTGAATGAAGCTGGAAATTTAGATCAGCAAAAACTGGATATGGTAGCTCGTTTAGGCAGCAATTGGTATTCCAGAAGTAATGAAAACAACCTTTTTGAAGTTCCTAAGCCTTTGGTAACAAAAGGAATTGGGTTTGATCTCTTACCAGATGTCATCAAATTCAGTAAAGTCTTTACAGGAAATGATCTGGGAATGCTGGCCAATGTTGAAGTATTACCATTAGGAGAATATCATTCTGATGAAAATGTTCATCAGGATGCACAACAACTATTATTAGAAAGTAAAATTGAAGAGGCCTGGAAGATTTTAATTAAATAATCTGGATTCATTTATGAAAAAATATATTCTCTTCTTTTTTCTATTGATTGCTCTACAATCATGCTATTATCCTGTGAGGAAAGATTACGGAGTCTACAGTAAATCTCTGGTATTCTCAAAAAATAAAAAATGGCTGATCAATAACATCAGAACAGGAGTAGAATCGCATCACCGGGAAATGATGAGCAAAGAAGTGATGCAATTATTTCAAAGCTTAAGTAATGGCAATACCTATGATTTAAAAACAGCAAAGGCAGAAAATCTCATTCAAAACAGTATTCCTTTTGAGCCAGAAATAGAGGATCTTGAAATTCTGAAGGACAATTCTGATTTTAATTTTCTGGTCAACATTTATACCATGAGGGTCCGCAATACTTTAGATCGTGCATCGGGTGAGCTTGATAGCTATAAGAAGAATGAGACTTTTGCGATGATGGATATTTATGATATTAAAACCATGAAAAAAATATACTCTTTGAAAGCCTCTTCTGAGTTTTCACTTGAAAAAGGTGAAAAAGCCAATATTTTCACTCCGACAAGTGAAATGATGACCATGAAAAACTTCAGGAGTCTTTTAAGATCAGTAAAAAAGAACGCTGTAAAAACAGAAGAATAATTCAATAAAAAAAGGAGTGAAAATTTCACTCCTTTTGTATTTTAAAAGCAACATTTGCTGCGTCCGTCTACCTGAACTATAGTACCATAATCCGAGTTACATGGAGCTACGATACACGTACCGTTACCATCACTTAAATAATAATTATAGCATCCTGTTGGCGGACATAATTCTTTTCCCTGTCCAACGATAAACTTTTGAGCCTGTCTGTTTAATTTCTGAGCGTTTTTAAAATTTGATTTTTTCATAACAATAGTAAATTAGTTTATCACTAAGATATGAAAAATCACATTACAACAATCAAAAAAAATAGATTAAACATCAATACTCCAACGTATTACAATTATTCTATTTATTTTTCAGAGCCTCTGACACTGTAATTTTTCCTTTTTCTGCAAAGTCTGTTATCTTACCGTTTTTATCAATGGAAACATTCAGATTATCATTTTTAGCATCATAATAAATAGAGGTAGCATATCCCGGACAGTCATGCTGTTTACATCCATGAAGTTTATAAATCCCGTTATCTGATACAATAGGACCTTCTACGTTGAAGCTTTTGAACATTTCATCATATTCTTTTCCAACCAGCTTCTTCACTCTTTCCGCAAAGTTTTTATCTTCAAATAATTTGATATCATGAGGATATTTGCCTTCATTTTTGGTGATAATTTCAACTGTAGCAGTTGTTGAAGGCATTGCAGCGGCCACAGAATCCGTCTTTGAAGTTACAATAGAGTCTTTTGGCAATACGGTAGCCAGTGTGTCTGTACTTACGGAAGATTGAGTGTTAGGTTCTTTTTTACAGGAAACAATATTTCCCAATACGATCAGCGTTAAAGTGCCTGTAATAATCTTTTTCATAATAATATTTAGTGTAGTGATTGATTTATTATAACGTAATGATAACCAATTTATTTTGAATTCTTTACTTTATGAATAATGTTTCCAGAGACGTTTCTATTTTAAGTTTTTATCTAAAAATTCGATGCATTTTTCTGCTACTCTGTTCAGATCATCCGGCAAATGAGAATCACTCCAGGGTTCTTTAGCTCCAAAAGTATGATTTCCATCTTCAATAAGAAAAAGTTCTGAATTTGGATTCAGGATATGAAGATGCTCTGCATGCTTTACATCCACTGCTTCGTCCTTTGTTCCATGGATGATAAGCATGTAGGCTTTAGCCATTTCCGTTGCCCGTTCTACATCAAAACGATGTATATTATTTTCGTAATCCTCATAAAACTGGTAGTAATGAGGCATTTCCTGTTGAGTACGGCCGTTTAATGCATAATAAACACCTTCTTTTTTCCAGCTTTCCAAGAGTTCTCCGGTTGGAAAACGATCTAAAGTATCTACGCTGGCCAGGGTAATCAATCCATTAATTCTTTCATCCTCAAAAGTTTTAACAATGGAAATTCCTCCTCCCCTGCTATGCCCTATCAGAACTATTTTATCCTGATCTACACGCGGATCCCGAATAAAATGGTCAATAACAACACCCAAATCAGACAGCTCTTTGGTATAGTTATTATTCCCAAAAGCTTCCAGGTCAGCAAAATGATGAGGATCATCTACCGTTGTTCCGTTATGGGAAAAATTAAATTTCACAAAGAAAAATCCAGCTTCTGCAAACTTTTCAGCCATCAAATCCCAGGCTCCCCAGTCTTTATAGCCTTTATAGCCATGAACAAAGATCACCAGCGGTTGCTTTTCGGTGTTATCCACATGAAAACTATCCGCAAGAAAATTTCTTGTTTCCGGATTTTCCAGTGCTATATTTTTTTTAATGATCAGCTTCATACAACAAATACAATTTATTTTAATTGAAATTTATGAAAAAAACTATTAAAAAATAAGCTTAATTTTGCGTTATGCAGAATTTAAGAACGGTAACCGTGATGCGTTACATTCTGCCACTGAGGGAAGGAGGTTCACTTCCTGCTCTGGCAGAAGCTGATGATGATTTTAAATATGTTTTAAAATTCCGTGGCGCCGGTCATGGAGTTAAAATGCTGATCTCTGAATTTATAGGCGGAAAGATTACAGAAGCTTTGGGATTGAAGATTCCCGAACTCGTTTTTATTAACCTTGATGCAGATTTTGGGAGAACAGAGGCTGATGAAGAGATACAGGATTTATTAAAATCTTCTGAGGGCTTAAACCTGGGATTACATTATCTATCCGGTTCTATCACCTATGATCCGGGAGTGAAGGTTGATCCGCTTCTGGCGTCGAAAATAGTATGGCTGGACGCTTTTATTACTAATATTGACCGTACTTTTAAGAATACCAATATGCTGATGTGGCATCAGGAACTCTGGATTATTGATAATGGAGCGTCATTCTATTTTCATCATTCATGGCAAAATTTTGATGCTGCTGCCAAAACACCTTTCAAATACGTAAAAGACCATGTTCTTCTTCCTAAAGCCCATAAGCTGGATGAAGCTGATAAGTTTGCCCATGAGGTACTGAATGAAACACTTTTCAGAGATATCGTTAATGCTATTCCTGAAGACTGGTTACACTGGAATGATGCTGATGAAACTCCTGATGAGATACGTGAAATTTATTTTCAATTCATGAAAACCAGATTAGAAAATTCTCAAATCTTTGTAAACGAAGCTAAAAATGCAAGAGGATAAAATATATGAGTATGCGGTAATACGCCTGGTACCTAAAGTTGAAAGAGAGGAATTTTTCAATATCGGATTGGTAATGTTTTCTAAAAAGGAAAAATTCATCCGGGTAGAATTTTATTTATGTCCAGATAAATTCAAGCTGATGCACAGCAAACTGGATTATGACGATATTATTCAAAACCTGGAAAGCTTTCAGAAAATAGCTAACGGAGATAAGGATGGCGGACCTATTGCCCTGCTTGAAGTTCCTGAGCGTTTCCGATGGCTGACTGCTGTAAGAAGTGCTGTTGTACAAACTTCCAGACCTCATCCGGGGAAATCTAAAGATCTCAATATTACTTTTGGTAAACTTTTTGAAGAGCTAGTAAAGTAATAAACTTCTTTAAAAAATTTTATGCAATCATTTATACACAACATATCAATCAACAGGTTTCTCACAAACCTGTTTTTTGTTTTATTTTTAAATTTTCCCGGTTTATTTTTTTCACAATCGTTTTCACAGGCTCCTACTCAGAAGAAACATGTAAAAAGTACATTGCTTCCTGAAATTACTGCACTTACCGAAAATATTGTCTATAAAACCAGTAGAAAGGGAGATTCTATTAAGCTGGATCTTTATATGCCGAAAAATGCTTCTGCTGAAAAAACTCCTGTATTGATCTATGTTCACGGTGGTGGATGGATAGAAGGTAATAAAGAAATTCATGCAGATGATTATGTTGAAAATACAATCAAAAAACTGACGGCAAGACAATATGCTGTCATCAGTATCAATTATACTCTTCTTAACGAAAACACTCATTTTCCTCTGCCTTTGGAAGATACCAAAGATGCCGTGAGATGGGTGAGAAAAAATGCAGAAAAGTATAATTTTGACACCAATAATATTGGTCTTTTCGGAGCGTCTGCAGGAGCACATTTATCGTTAATGGCTGCTTATTCTCCAGACAATACCTTTGTAGGAAGTCCTGATCTCTCTTCCTATTCTTCAAAGGTAAATTATGTGATTGACCATTATGGACCAGCTGATCTGAATAAGCTGTTTCATACCAGGCTGGGTACTATTCCTGTTTCTATGGTGAAAATGATTTCAAAGAAAATTGTAGATCTTCAACAGGGACTTGTAAAGGGAATGTCCGGTTATAATCTGAATAAAGACCAGGACAGAGCTATAGAATATTTAAAAACCATATCTCCGGTTACTTATGCTTCAACGGGTGTTCCTACTTTGATTGTTCAAGGAAATCAGGATAAGATAGTTCCTTTAAGTCAATCAAAAAAGCTGCATAGAAAATTAAAACGAGCCCATATTGAAACTTCTTTATTGATTATTGATAAAGGTGTTCATAGTTTTTCAACTACAGATAAAGATACTCTGGATAAAATGACGGACCAAATGGTAGATTTTATTGTTTCACAGAAGAAATAATATACATTACCTAATAAAATACAATTTAAACACTTATAAATTAAATATTTAAATAAACACTAAACAGCAAATATGCTAAATTGATATACATATTACTATTTTTTATCTCAAAAATAATTACCTTGGCTATTGTTTAAGTTATTCATAACAAAAACAGCATTTCAATTAATTATTCATTAAAAAAATAAGCAATATGGATTCTCTAAACAATATCAATGCCCTTACTCTCATATTTGCCTCTGTTCTTATTTTTGCGATAGCTTACCGCTTCTATGGTATTTTTATAGCCAATAAAGTTCTCAGACTTAACGATCAGAATGTGACTCCTGCGGTAGAATTTGCAGATGGTAAAGATTATGTTGCTACGAATAAAAATGTACTCTTTGGACATCATTTTGCAGCCATTGCCGCCGCCGGGCCATTAGTAGGCCCTGTTCTCGCCGCCCAGTTCGGATATCTTCCCGGTGCATTATGGATCCTGATAGGCTGTGTATTGGGAGGCGGAGTGCATGATATGGTTGTTCTCTTTGCATCTGTGAGACATAAGGGGCAAAGTCTTGCTACTATTGCCTCAAAGGAAATTGGAAAAGCAACCGGAACCGTAGCAGGTTTTGCCATACTTTTCATCCTGGTTCTCACATTGGCGGGTTTATCCCTGGCATGTATCAATGCCATGCATGAAGCGGCCTGGTCTCTTTTCACAGTATTCATTACAATGCCTATTGCCATCATTATGGGGCTTATCATGCGCTATAAGAAGAATAGTGTTCTGTTTGCAAGTATCTTAGGGGGTATTCTACTGATTGCCGGAATTATCGGTGGGCATGGGCTGATGCAGAATCCAACTATGAATAGTTTATTTTCATGGGATATTAAAACAATTTCCATTGCCATTCCATTGTATGGGTTTATTGCTTCTGTATTACCAGTATGGCTTCTTCTAGTTCCAAGAGATTATCTTTCCACTTATTTAAAAATAGGGACCATTATTATGCTGGCCATCGGAGTAATTGTTATTCATCCTACTGTACAGATGCCGGCAATCACAGCTTTTGTAAACGGTGGCGGACCTATTATTGGCGGACCTGTACTCCCTTTTATTTTTATTGTTATTGCGTGTGGGGCCATTTCCGGATTCCATGCCGTGATTGCTACAGGAACAACGCCCAAAATGCTTAATAAAGAAAAAGAAATTCTTTTTGTAGGATATGGAGCTATGCTTGTAGAAGGTTTTGTGGCACTGATGGCACTTATTGCAGCTTGTACATTAATGCCAGGTGATTACTTTGCCATCAATACCCCTAAAGAAGCCTATGATTCATTTCTGGCAGCACATCCTTCTTTACACGGAGTAGACATCGATTATTATTCACAGAAAATAGGAATTGACCTTTACGGCAGAACCGGAGGTGCAGTATCCCTGGCTGTTGGGATGGCTCATATATTTAATAAAATCCCCTATATGGATCAGCTTACGGCTTATTGGTATAATTTTGCAATTATGTTTGAGGCTGTATTTATCCTTACCGCCATTGATGCAGGAACAAGGGTTGGCCGTTTCTTTCTGCAGGAAATGCTGGGTTCTGTAGTTCCAAAGTTTAACGATAAAAACTGGATTCCGGGAATTATCATCAGCAGTCTTCTTTTCACTTTTGCCTGGGGGTATCTGGTGTATACCGGAAATGTGAACAGTATATGGCCGTTGTTCGGAATCAGTAATCAGTTATTGGCAGCCTGTGGACTTATTGTCTGTACAACGATGCTGATAAGAATGAATAGAGGAAAGTATGCATTATGTTCGGCTGTTCCCGGAGTTTTCATGGCCGGAATTACATTCTGGGCCGGTTATATTCAGGTAACTTCTATTTATATTCCCAAAGGGCAGTATTTACTTGCTGCATTAGCTGTAACCGCCATGATTCTTATGCTTATTGTATTTATAGGGGCTTTCAGAAAATGGTATCAGCTACTACAGATCAATACCACTAAGATAGATCATTATGGAGAACCGGTGAAAGAACTGGTTGAAAGATGAATATTAAAAATAAAAAAACAGCTCAGAAAAATCTGAGCTGTTTCTTTATGTATTGTTAATTCATTAAAAATTGAAATTAAGTCTGGTGAAAACATACCTTCCGTTTTGCCCGAACTGAGAGGTAGAACGTGAGTAAATAAACTGGTCGTTATTACTTGAAGCCGGTAGATTTTTAGTAGGATAAATATCAAACAGATTGTTAACTCCCACTGTTAGTCCAATATTTTTCGTAAACTGATACGCAGCGGAAATATCTGTAATAATTTTATCTCCTATGGTTTGGTGTTCTTTAGGATCAAGGATTCCGTCACCGTTTACATCAATATTATCTGCTCCGGTTACTTTTCCGAAATACGTATTTCTAAGGTAGAAGCTCGCCCCCTTCCATGTTAACGTGTGAGAAAGACTCGCTTTTACTCTTGGTACAGCTTCTTCCAGATATATTCTTGATTTTTCAGAGAAATAAATCTTTTCAAGAGCTGGAGATTTTAGTAATCCCGCTGAGTGAATCTCTCCTACCTGCTTTGTCTGGTTTAAGTTAATGGCAAAATTATTATCCAGTTTTACCCCTGAAAATCTTGCGTTATGGGAAATAACGATATCCAACCCTTTTGTTTCCGTATCAATTGCATTGGTGAAAAACTGGGCTGCATTCACATTTAATTTTTCAAACTCTTTCTGAGCTTCCAGTGGTACATCTTTTTTTAAGAACTGATCGGTAAGAATAATTCTGTTGTCAATTTTAGTAAAATATCCATCAGCAGTAAAGGTTAAATTCACAGATGGAATTTTATAAGTAAATCCTAAACTTGCAGATTTTGAGGTTTCCTGTTTCAGTTTTGGAATATCAAGCTTCACTGCCAATTCTGAATCATTACTGTATGTTCCCACTTCAAGAAGCTGACCACCGGTAAATAAGGTAGAACTTACATTATAATAAATCTGGTGAATAGATGGTGCTCGGAATCCGGTAGAACCTGCAAATCTCACATTGAAGTTAGGAGCAACCTTGATTCTTGAAGCCAGTTTATAATTGAACGTAGATCCGAAATCTGAATAATTTTCATATCTCGCAGCTGCATCCACCAACAACCAGTTGGTAAAGTTCAATTCTACATCTGCATAAGCCGCTAATGACTGTCTGTTCTTATTCACTGCATTTTCAGGCTTAAATCCGCCGAATACCTGTGAACCTCCCGGAAGAGCCTGGCCAAAAAAGTCTGTTGGCCTCTGGGTAGTATTATTCCAAGGGTTTCCAAAAGCATCATATATTGTATAAGATGCTTCTTCCCCTGCTGTCATTTTAAAGTTTTCAAAACGGTGCTCACCTCCAAATGCTATGTTCATACCTTCCAATACATCATATTTTTTAGAAAAATCTAAATTGATGGTATTTTGAGTAAATCTTAGTCCCCCTGCGTCAAATTCATTAGGAGAAGCAAATCTTAAAGAAGTGTTTCCTGTATTACGAATGTTATAAGTGAATGAATTCTGCCCAAAAGTATTACTGAAATCAATATTCCATCCCTCCCATTTTCCTTTAATTCCGGCAGCTAATGAAATATCCTGAATATCAGTTCCTATTTGTGGCAGGTAACCATTAGGATGCAAACCTGTAAAAGTTCTGTTTTCTCTTGGTCTTCTGTAGAACCCTCCGGAAACCCCATGTCTCAAACTGTATCCGCCAAATGTATATACCTTCCAGTTATCGCTTACAGGAACCTCAGCATTAATGAAAAGCTGATGGTTATTAAGTTTAGACTGCCCTACCTGCATATTAAAGTCTTTTCTTGTCTGCCCTCTGTAAGCAAGCTCCTGATCTGTGATATAATTCAAATAATTGGTAGTGAATTTGGCAGAATTCGACAAAACTTTTTGTAACTCGGCAATTGTACCGGCTGTTTGTATATCATTTTGCAAAGTTTGGTCAAAGTAACTTACTTGTGGTGCATATTGATGAATATAATTTACAATTTGTTGCGCATTGGGAGTATTTCCAATATCAGTAAAAAGAGAAGAAAGATTTACCCCATCTTTCAGAGCACGCTGTTCAATAGCATTATAAGCATTATAGATAGGAGCATTTTCAGTTCCCGCTCTGTAAGTAGGATTCCTGAACTGCGAAGACCAGGTAATATTGAAGAAGCCTCCTTTCGTTCCGATCTTATTACCATAATTCAGATCTAACTGAATATTCTGCCCATCAAAATTTCCGGTATGATCGTTAGCTGTAGGGGTTAAATTCCCACCATAACTGATCTGCCCAGCCAGTTTTCCGGTATCTCTTTTCAGTTCAAGATTCATCACCCCCGCAATGGCATCAGATCCATATTGTGCAGCGGCTCCATCTCTTAAAACTTCTATTCTGTTTAAAGCGAAAGAAGGAATAGCATTTAAATCCGTACCTACAGTTCCTCTTCCCGGTGTTCCGTTGACGTTAACCAATGCAGAAGTATGCCTTCTTTTTCCATTCACCAAAACCAAAACCTGATCTGGCCCTAATCCTCTTAATTGGGCTGGATCTAAATGGTCTGTTCCATCAGAATTGGTTTGAATGGTAGAGGTAAAAGAAGGAGCAATAGCATTCAGGATCTGCCCGATATTAGATTGCGGTAGAACTACTGAAGCTTCCTTTAGATTAAATACATCCACAGGAACCGGACTGTCTGCCTTCGATCTTGCTCCGGATCTGGACCCCAGAATAATCACTTCCTCTACTTTATTTGTATTGATGCTGTCTTTTTTGGTTTTGATACTGTCTTTTTCCTGTCCGTAGGTAAAAACCCCCAGGAAAAATAATACAGAGGCTGAAAAAATAGTTTTTTTATTACTCATATCATTTCATCAGTTGATTAAACATTTATGTTTTTTGCAGGCTGCAAATGTAAAGCATATTTATTAGTCTACAAAAATAATAGACTTTATTTTTATAAAAAATGATAATCGTTTCTTTCTATCCCTTATTAAAATTACTGTTTTTTTTCAATAAGTAAAAGATATTTCATAAAAAAACGGACTCATAAAATGAATCCGTTTATATTATCTAAAGCTATTTTTAGAGTTTAAATCTTTGTTAGTTTGGCATATTTCAGAATCAGGTTTTTCTCTCCTTCATGCATGAATACCACTTTTGCTTTGATATTCTGAGGATCTGTTCCGTCTAAGAAAGTAACCTCTCCTATTCCAAAACGGTCGTGCCTCACCTTATCTCCCACTTCAATATCCTGAGATGATGCTCCGCTTGGATTAATAATTTTCGCAGTGCTTACCGGTTTCAGCTTTCTTACCTCCGGAGCCGGTTTAGCATTATCTTCTCCTCTGTTAAGTGTCTTTTTCTCTACTTTTTTGAAAGACCTTACCTCAGACGGATGTTCATCAAAAATATTGGATTTCACCCCTGAATTATTGATAAACCTTTTCTCCATTGCCGGATTAAGGAATTCTATATATTCATCATCAATCTCACTCAGGAACCTTGATGGTTCTGCATCGGTAATTTTTCCCCATTGGAAACGGGAAACTGCATAAGAGAAAAATGCCTGCTTTTCAGCTCTGGTTAATGCTACATAAAATAATCTTCTCTCTTCTTCAAGATCTTCTCTGGTTGCCGAGCTCATGAAACTAGGAAAAAGATTTTCTTCAAGACCTACCAGGTGAACTACCGGGAATTCAAGACCTTTAGAAAGGTGAATCGTCATTAAGGAAACCATATCATCTTCCAGATCTTTATCCTGAGTATCTGCCGAAAGAGCAATATTTTCAAGGAAGTTGGAAAGACTGGGATCTCCGTCTTCCAGCTGCATTTGCTCTTCAATGAATCCTTGCATGGAGTTCATCAATTCCTGAACGTTTTCCACTCTGGAAATTCCTTCAGGGGTCTGATCATCTTTTAAAAACTTAATCAATCCACTTCGTTTAGCTACTTCCATAGCAACGCTGTAAGCTGTTTCGGTCTTCAACAACACCTGGAATGCTTTAATCATGGACCAGAAGTCATTCAGTTTATTTAAAACACCATTATTCAATCCTAACTGAGGAGCATAAATAGGTAAATTATCAAGAACTTTTGCTACAGGAAGATTCTGAGCGTCTGCAAAAACGATCAGTTTATTCTGTGTAGTATCTCCAATACCTCTGGCTGGATAGTTGATGATTCGCATCAATGCCTCCGAGTCATTTTCATTGATTAAAAGACGCAGATAACCTATTAAATCTTTAACTTCCTTTCTTTGGTAGAATGAAAGCCCTCCATACACTTTGTACGGAATATTTTTACGTCTCAAAGCATCTTCAAATGCTCTGGTCTGAGAGTTGGTTCTGTATAAAATAGCGAAATCGCTGTACTTTCTCTGATCACGGTTGCGAAGTTCCCAGATATTTCCGGCTACGAAGTTGGCTTCATCAGCGTCAGAAAGGGAACGGTAAATTTTAATTTTATCTCCTTCTTCGTTATCACTGAAAACATTTTTCTTAAACTGCTGTAAGTTTTTAGCAATGACAACATTGGCTGCGTTTACGATATTTTGTGTAGAACGGTAATTTTGTTCCAATGATACGGTAATAGCATCCGGGTAGTCTTTTTTAAAGTTCAGGATGTTATAGATATTCGCGCCACGGAAAGAGTAAATAGACTGGGCGTCATCTCCTACCACACAGATGTTTTCAAATTTGGAAGCCAATGCTTTTACAATAAGATACTGAGAGTGGTTGGTATCCTGGTACTCATCTACCATGATATATCTGAACCTGTCCTGGTATTTCGCCAATACTTCCGGGAAACGCGTCAGCAATTCATTGGTTTTTAACAATAAATCATCAAAATCCATTGATCCGTTTTTGAAGCATTGTTCAACATATCTCTGATAGATCTGCCCGATAAATTTCATGTTTGCTTTTTCATCAGCCTCCATCAGTTCAGGATTGTTGAAATAGGCTTTAACGGTAATCAGGTTGTTTTTGTAGGTTGAAATTCTTGCCTGAACTTTTTTAGGTTTATAAAGATCAGCATCAATATTCATATCCTTCAATACTTTTTTGATCACATTCAGAGCATCCTGCTGGTCATAAATGGTAAAATTGGAAGGATAGCCCAGGTAATGAGCTTCAATTCTTAAAATTCTTGCAAAAACCGAGTGAAACGTCCCCATCCAAAGGCTTCTTGCGTTGCTGTCTCCCACTACCTTTGCGATACGTTCTTTCATCTCGCGGGCCGCTTTATTGGTAAAGGTAAGGGCAAGGATATTGAAAGGGTCTATTCCGTTATGGATAAGGTGGGCAATACGCATCGTAAGCACACGTGTTTTTCCGGAACCTGCTCCTGCAAGCACCATCAGAGGGCCTTGTAAAGAGGTAACGGCTTCATATTGTGATTCATTGAGTCCTTTCAGATAATCCATACTGCAAAAAATTTTGGGAACACAAAATTAAGATATTCGGAGGAGAATTCAAATTATGAAATGTGAATAGTGAATGGTTGCTGTCTGTAACAGCAGAGAAGTAGGTAGAAAGAAACATGGATCTTATTCTCAATATATTTCAAACGTGAAGGTGTCAATTTTGCTTCGCAAGTAAATGGTGAAAGGTTATGGCTCATAAAATTGACAAGCGAAGCGGATTGACTATTGACCATTCACTATTGTCTTGTTATCCTCAACTTTCACCCCGTATTTCTGTAACATTTAGTTCATTTTTCCTACTAATTGATAAACAATTTCTAACTTTATGAAAAAGCGATTTCTTTCGGCTGCTGCCGTAGCTTTCTTCGGGCTCATGCTGAATGCACAGCAAATTAAATTCGAAGAATATGATCTTCCCAATGGTCTTCACGTAATTCTTCATCAGGATAATTCTGCTCCGGTAGTCACTACAGGGGTGATGTATCATGTAGGTGCAAAGGATGAAGTAAAAGGAAGAACAGGTTTTGCTCATTTCTTTGAACATCTTTTATTTGAAGGAACTCCTAATATCAAAAGAGGTGATTGGTTCAAAATTGTTTCTTCAAACGGAGGACAGAACAATGCCAATACTACTAACGACAGAACCTACTACTATGAAACTTTCCCTTCCAATAATGAACAACTTGGACTTTGGATGGAAGCTGAAAGAATGCGTCATGCCGTTATCAATCAGGTTGGAGTAGATACCCAGAGAGAAGTTGTAAAGGAAGAAAAAAGATTAAGAATGGACAACCAGCCTTATGGAAATCTTTTCTCAACAATTCAGAAGAACTTGTTTACTAACCACCCGTACAACTGGCCAACCATTGGATCTATGGAAGATCTTAACGCGGCTAAGCTTGAAGAGTTCCAGGCATTTTATAAAAAATTCTATGTACCGAACAATGCTACTTTAGTGGTTGCAGGAGATATTAAACCTGAGCAGACCAAAAAATGGATTGAAGAATATTACGGAGGTATTCCAAAGGGAAGCGTGTATCCAAAAGATTTCCCTAAAGATGCTCCTATCACTCAGGAAAAAGAAGTAACGGCAACAGATCCGAATATTCAGCTTCCGGCTTATGTTTTCGCTTACAGAACTCCTGCGAATAAAGAAAAAGATGCTTATGTTTTAGACATGCTTTCTTCTTATTTAAGCAATGGAAAATCTTCTGTTTTATACAAAAAACTGGTTGATCAGGACAAGAAAGCCCTTCAGGTAGCGGCTTTCAATCAGGGACTTGAAGACTACAGTATTTTTGCATTCTTTGCGATCCCAATGGGACAGACTTCTAAGCAGGCTTTACAGGCTGATATTGATGCAGAGATCAAGAAACTTCAGACCACTTTAATTTCTGATGAAGATTATCAAAAAATCCAGAACCAGTTTGAAAACCAGTTCGTCAATCAGAACTCAAGCATTCAGGGAATTGCAGCTTCTTTAGCCACTAATCATGTATTGATGGGAAATACTAATCTTATCAATAAGGAAATTGATATTTACAGATCTATCACCAAGCAGGATATTCAAAATGCAGCTAAAAAGTACCTGAATTCCAACCAAAGAATCATCATCAACTACGTTCCTGAGAAAAAATAATTTACCCATGAAAAAGCAATTCACTTATATAGCAGCGGCATTTTTATTTGCAGGAATGCTTTCTGCCCAAAAAATTGATCTTAATGCAATGCCAAAACCGGGACCTACTCCTGCCATCAACATTGCTAAACCAAAAACATTTCAACTGAGTAACGGGTTAACCGTAATGGTGGTTGAAAATAATAAACTTCCAAGGGTAAATACTACTCTTTCCATGGACAGACCTCCTTACTATGAAGGAAATATCGCAGGGGTAAGCCAATTGATGGCAGAACAGCTTGATAATGGAACAACCAACCTAAGCAAGGATGAGTTCAATAAAAAAGTAGACTTTCTTGGAGCCAATATCAACTTCTCATCTAACGGAGCTGCTTCCAACTCTCTTTCAAAATATTTCCCTGAGGTATTAGGGTTAATGGCAGATGCCATTGTGAATCCAAAATTCTCAGCAGAGGAAATTAAAAACGGAAAAGAAAGAATCATTGAAGGACTAAAAGCGGATGAAAAAAATGCTTCCTCCATTGCTGAAAGAGTATCTAATGCTCTGATGTACGGGAAAAACACTTCCAGAGGAGAGTTTGAAACCATTGAATCTATCAATAAAATTCAGCTGGCGGATGTTCAGAATATTTACAATAAATACTACGCTCCGGATAATGCCTATTTAGTAATTGTTGGAGATGTAAAACTTGACCAGATCAAGCCTTTAGTAGAGAAAGCTTTTGGAGGCTGGAAAAAATCAAATACTAAGTTTGCTGCTTTAGAGCCTGCTTCCAATGTTGCCAAAACGGAAATCAATGTGGTTGATGTGCCGTCTGCTGTACAATCTGTGCTGTCTGTGAGCAATCTTAACAACCTTAAGATGAAAGATCCAAATTACTTCCCTGCTACAATGGCCAACTATATCCTTGGCGGCGGTGGTGAGGCAAGACTTTTCATGAACCTTAGAGAAAAGAACGGATTTACATATGGTGCTTATTCCAGTATGAATGCCAGCAAGTACTCACCTGACTTTTCAGCGGAAACCAGTGTAAGAAACGAGGTTACAGATAAGGCCGTGAAAGAAATGATGAATGAACTGAACGCTATTTCTACCGTAAAGCCGGAAGAACTGGAAAATGCTAAAGCTAAGCTGAAAGGTTCTTTCATTATGTCTCTTGAAAAACCTGAAACGATAGCTAAATTTGCTCTGAACCAAAAAGTTCAGGATCTTCCAGCAGATTTTTATACTAACTATTTAAAATCTATTGATAAAGTTACAGCTGCTGATATTTCAAATGCAGTAAAAGCAACCATCCTTCCCAACCAAAGCCGAATCTTCATAGCTGGAAAAGCATCTGATATTTCAGAAGGACTGGAGAAACTGGGTTATCCGGTAAAATATTTTGATAAAGAAGCCAATCCGGTTGCAAAACCTACGGCACAGAAAGTTGATGCGAATGTAACCATTGGTTCTGTGGCGGATAAATACATTAATGCTATTGGTGGTTTGGCTGCAGTTCAAAAAGTGACTTCCATTACAGCTGATGCCACTACTAAAGTTCAGGGAATGGATATGGGCATGAAACTGATCCAGGGGAAAGGCGGAAAAATGATGATGGAGATGAAAATGATGGGAAATACCCTTCAGAAGATTGTTTTTGACGGTAAAGACGGCTATGCTGAAGTACAGGGAAAAAAAATGCCTTTGAATGACAAGCAAAAAGCTTCTATGGCTGAACCGGAGCTTTTCCCGGAGCTTACTTTTGCCAAATCCACAGAGTTGAAATTAGCAGGAATCGAAAAATATAACAATGAAGATTCTTATGTGGTGAAAGGACCTAAACAAACCTATTATTACAGTGTAAAAACCGGTTTAAAAACGGGTGAAATAAAACTAGGAGAAGGAGGTTCTATGCCTACAAGCTTTGCAGATTATAAAGAGGTATCAGGAGTAAAACTGCCATTCACCATTATCCAGAATATGGGCGGAATGGAAATCAATCTTGCTGTACAGTCTTATCAGCTTAATCAGGCTAAGGATTCTGACTTTAAATAATAAACAAGACAATTTTATAGAAAAGACTATCTCAATTTGGGATAGTCTTTTTTTGTGTACTCACGTTTAGAAAATCTTGAAACTAAAATAATCTGCGTTATCTGTAAAATTTGCGAGAAAATTTAAAACAATTCATTCATCTGTTGTCAACATTCTTAGCTTTCTATTTGTCTTATCCTGTATTTTAAGCCTAAAATCTTTGTTTGATTTTTATTTTTTTGTGATTCTGCCATATTTACCAACATCTTTTTTTGTTGTTCAGTAAAAAAAGATTAAATTTGCCCATTCAAAAAGATATCAGAATTAATGGATACTATATTTACACTATTGATGGTTCTTATTATGATTGCCAGTGTTTTATTGGTGATTGTTGTTATGGCTCAAAACCCAAAAGGTGGAGGTCTTTCCAGTACTTTCGGAGGGGCATCTTCTGCACAGTTTGGAGTACAGAGAACCAATGATTTCATGGAAAAAGCAACATGGACTCTAGGCGGAACTATCATCGTTCTTATCCTTATAAGCGTTGTTATTACTGGTAAACCGTCACAAGCGGCTCCTGTTCAGCAGCAACCAGCTAAAAAAGAAGCTCCGGCAAAACAATCTGCTCCGGCTTCTTCTACAACTACTACTCCGGCTCCAACACCAGTGGCACCGGCTAAATAAGAAGATTATTTTTCTACATACAACAAAAGCAACTCATCTGAGTTGCTTTTTTATTGTATTACGTTTTCAATATTTAATTTGAGATCATTTTATTCCTGGATTATTTATTTTCCTTTTGAGCTTATAAAAGTTAAAAAACAGAAAATAAGTATATCACTCAGGAACAACCTCCAGCTTCCCTCTTCCAACTCCCAGCCTGTTTACTTCAGCTTGATCCTCTCAATCTGATGACGAAGCTTCAATCCTGCTTTTAAGAAAGAATACTGCACCGGCTTTGATTCCTTATAATACTTGTCAATAAAGATCTGCATAGCACCATAGAAGCGTTGCAGATACACCTCATTCCTTACCGTGCTTTCCCCTTTGTGATGAAGAAGAGATGCCTTACCATAATAGTAATTTTTATATCCATTTTTTATTAATGTATAACAAAGGTCAATATCTTCACCATACATAAAGTACGCTTCATCCAATCCTCCTACCTTTTCATACACTTCTTTTTTCATCAATAAAAAAGCTCCTGTCATCACTTCTACTTCAGCCACAGCATTTTCATCAATATCATTCCTGTAATAAGATTTGGAATTATTTTTCTTAAAATTGGTGAACAGCTTTTCAAAAGAATTGAACATATCCGGAACTGAACGTTTGCTTTCCGGAAGAAAATTTCCTTCTGCATCATGCATCCGTATTCCAAGACATCCGAAATCCGATTGATTATCCGAAAAATCTAAAAGATCTTTCATATAAAAACCTTCCAGCTCCGTATCAGGATTCAGAAGGAGTATATATTCTCCTTTTGCATAGCGTATTGCCTGATTGTTAGCCTTTGAAAAACCACCATTCGTCTCTGAAGGAATAAAATATACTTCAGAGAACTCTGAGATCAGGTCACGCCATGAATTGTCTGTAGAAGCATTATCTATCACAATTACCTCATATTCCACCTCTTTTACATATTGTTGAATAGATAGAAGGCAATTTCTGAGTAATTGGGTAACATTGTAATTGACAATAATAACAGACAGCTTCATATTAATCCTTTTCGTTGTAAGGTAATCTGTTGATAATAGATCTTCCGAGTGAAATTTCATCTGCATATTCCAGCTCATCTCCTACTGAAATTCCTCTGGCAATGCTTGAAAAATTCACGTTGAAATTTTTAAATTTTTTGTAAATATAATAGGCCGTGGTATCTCCTTCCATAGTTGCACTCAATGCGAAGATAAATTCCTTTACCTTCCCTTCATTAAGTTTTCTTTCAATACTTGGAATATTCAACTGGCTTGGCCCTACCCCTTCCATCGGGGAGATTTTCCCTCCTAAAATAAGATACTTCCCTCCATATTTCCCTGTATTTTCAATGGCAATTACATCCCGGACATCTTCAACAATGCAAATCAGCTCTCCGCTTCTTTTCTCATTGCTGCAGATCTCACAGATGTCAAAATCTGAAAAATTATGACATTCTTTACAGTATTTTATTTCGTTGACAAGATTAATCAGGGAATTTCCAAGGCTCACTGCTCTGGAACTAGGTTGCTTTAATAAATGTAATGCCAATCTCAAAGCTGTTTTTCTTCCGATTCCAGGCAACCCTGAAATTTCATCAACGGCCTTCGCCAACACTTTACTTGGGTAATCCATAGCTACAAAAATAAGCAATATTTAAAGAAAATAATCTATCCTGAAGAGGAGTTTTTGAGTTTTAAAATGCCGGAAAGTGAATGGGCAATTGCTAATTCACTTTGCTTGTCATTTGGATATTTAAAATTTAATATTTAATGTTATTACAGTCTTATCAATTCACATTTAGAATGTAAAAATTACTCTTGATTTTCTGTAGTTCACATCTATTATCTTTCATCTATTATCTACCTTTCCCTAAATTAATGTCTCATTATGATATTTTAAGTTTCAATTCAGCCATTATACCGCGTAACTCTAAAAAAACAGTTATATTTGCGGCTCCAATTAAATATGAAAAAAAAATAAACTAACACATGGTACTTAACAACTTAAATTACCCACTGGATTTCAAGTTTAAAATTTCGACACTAGCCAGTGACTTCAACATTACTGACAAAAATGGGAATTATGTGGCCTACGTACGTCAGAAAATGTTTAAACTTAAAGAAGACGTTATTGTTTTCAATGATGAAAGTAAATCAAAAGAACTTTTCAGAATCAGAGCCAATCAATGGATCGATTTCAATGCTTCTTATTCTTTAAATGATATTGTAGATAACAAAAACTACGGTAGATTAGCCAGAAAAGGAATGCGTTCTATCTGGAAAGCAAGCTACGATATCCTTGATGCTAAAGATCAGCCTAAATTTAAAGTACAGGAAGACAGTGCATGGGTAAGATTCTGGGACAGCTTTGTAGGGGAACTGCCTATCATCGGAATGTTTACAGGATATTTCCTGAATCCTTCTTATACTGTGACCGGTATCGACGGAAAAGCATATTTCAAACTTAAAAAAATGCCTTCATTCTTTGGAAGAAGATTCCAACTAGACCGATTGATTGACATTGATGATGAGGAAGAAAGTTTAGTAATCCTTTCATTATTAATGATGACCCTTCTTGAAAGAGCAAGAGGCTAACATTTCAAAACCACAAACATATGAAATACCTAATCATTTTATTTTCTGCCTTTCTTTTAGTTGCCTGTAAAAAGGACAAAGAAACAGTTTCTGCAAACACTGCAGCGGATTCATCAAGCATTGCTACAGATTCTGCTACGGCAAGTATCCCTTCCGGAAAAATTCAGATTGAAACCATTTCATTTCCTGAAGAAATCAAAGAATGCTCATGCTATTTTGCAAGAAATAAGGCTGATTTTGAAGCGGAAAAATACATCTATGCTGATGATGCCGGTAAAACAGCGTATATGAAACTGGATGGTAAAAGACTCGCTATGAACCTGATCTCTTCAAGTGATATGGAAGTGGATGAAGAACTGACCAAAGAAATAGAAAATGAAGGCTATAAAATCTCTGTAAAAGGTAAAAAAATAAAAGGTGAAGAAGCCTTACTTTTTGAAGGCACCCTAACAATTGAAAAACCGGACGGCAGTGTTATTACAACACCGATCTACGGAGAATGTGGATGTTAACAACAAAAAAAGAAAATAAACTCAATATAAAATGAGCTTATCATTTTTATAACACATAAAAATGCTTCTGTATCCCACGGAAGCATTTTTTATTTTGTAAATTTGAGAAAAATAAATTTCAATGGCATTATCTAACATAGAACCGCAGATAATCTGGAAAAACTTCTCCAAATTAAATGCAGTTCCAAGACCTTCTAAAAAAGAGGAAAAAGTAATTGCTTTCATCAAAGGATTTGGTGAAGATCTAGGCTTAGAAACTACTGTAGATGAAGTAGGAAACGTAATTATTAAAAAACCTGCCACTGCAGGAATGGAAAACCGTAAATCTATTGTACTTCAATCGCATTTGGACATGGTTTGCCAGAAAAACAATGATGTTAATTTTGATTTTGAAACAGAAGGAATCAAGATGGAAGTTGATGGAGATTGGGTAAAAGCACAAGGAACTACTCTGGGAGCTGACAATGGTTTAGGTGTAGCAACCATTATGTCTATCCTTGAAAGTTCAGATATTCCGCACCCTGCATTGGAAGCGTTATTCACTATTGATGAAGAAACAGGAATGACAGGTGCTATCGGGTTAAAACCTGGACAACTTACCGGACAAATCCTATTAAATCTTGATACAGAAGAAGATGATGAAATTGACATAGGCTGTGCCGGAGGTGTAGACGTTACCATCACTCAAAACTATGCAACAGAAACTCCGAAAGGACAGGTTGTAAGAATTGAAGTAAAAGGTTTACAGGGCGGACATTCAGGAATGGATATCCACAAAGGTTTCGGAAATGCCAACATAATCCTGGGAAGGCTTCTTTACAAAGGGATAGAAAATCAAAATGTAGAACTAATCTCTATTGATGGTGGCGGATTAAGAAATGCTATTCCTAGAGAAGCAGTTGCTATCATCTCTGTAAGAAATGCTCAGGAGTTCATCCAGGATGCTACTGTTCTTAAAGCAGAAATTTTAGAAGAATTTGCCTCTGTAGAAGCAGGTCTTCAAATCAATATTGAGAATTCCACGTCTTCCGATAAAGCGATTTCAGAAGCAGATTCTAAAAAAGTAATCCTTACTTTAAAAGCTCTTCACAACGGAGTATACAGAATGAGTCCAGATGTAGCTGACCTTGTAGAAGCTTCTAACAACGTTGCAAGAGTTGAATTGAAAGGCGGGGAATTAAAGATTCTTAACCTTACAAGATCTTCAGTAGACTCTTCTAAATATTCTACAGCAGAACAGTTGAAATCTGTAGCAGAATTGGCAGGAATGAATGTAGTATTCAGTGGTTCATACCCAGGATGGAAACCAAGACCAGGATCTGAAATTGTACAGATCATGGAAAAGATCTACACAGAGAAATTCAATGAAAAGCCTCATGTAGTAGCTTGTCACGCAGGCTTAGAATGTGGTATCATCGGAGCTAACTATCCGGACATGGAAATGGTAAGTTTCGGACCAACCATCAGAGGAGCACACTCTCCTGATGAGAAAGCTAACATTCCGTCTGCTCAGAAATTCTGGAGCTTCCTGAAAGATATTTTAGCGAATATTCCTCAGAAATAAAGCATTAAAACAACTATATTAAATATCCAAAGTCTTAGATTTTGGATATTTTTAATTTAAACCATTAAGTCATTTTAAGCGATTAAGGGTTCCAAAAAACATTTAAATATGAAAAATATTACAGTATTCTGCGGCTCAAGTTTCGGCACAGATAAAATTTATGAAGAACAGGCATTTTTACTTGGCCAGACGTTAGCAAAACAAGATATACAACTCATTTACGGCGGTTCTCAAACCGGTTTGATGGGAACAATAGCTAACGGAGCATTAAGTGAAAACGGAAAAGTAACCGGAGTTCTCCCTCATTTTCTACAAGCTAAGGAAATTGCCCATAAAAACCTTACTGAGCTGGTTCTCGTAGAAACTATGCACGAGAGAAAAACCAAAATGAATGAGCTTTGTGATGGTGTCATCGTTCTTCCAGGCGGATACGGAACTTTAGAAGAGTTCTTCGAAATGATTACCTGGGCACAGCTTGGACTTCATAAAAAGCCCATCGGAGTTTTAAACATTGATGGCTTTTACAATGATCTGATTAATTTGGTTGAAAATATGGTGAATAAAGGCTTTTTAAAGGCTGTAAATCGGGATATGCTGCTCATCAGTGACAATATAGATGAACTGCTTGAAAAGATGAGGAACTACCAGGCTCCTACCGTTGGAAAATGGATTTCTAAAGAAGAAATATAAACTAACAATAAATAAGTAAAAACCCGTCCGGAAAATCCGAACGGGTTTCTTATTAAGATTAAAAAATATTTTCTAAGGATAAGGAGCAATTTCCACTTCAAGTCCTTCCATGGCATCTGCAATATGCAATTGGCAACCTAATCGGCTGTTATCTTGCACATGGAAAGCTTCCGCAAGCATTGCATCTTCTTCAGTACCCATTGGTTCCAGACCAGGATCATTGATTACATAAACCTGGCATGAAGCACACATCGCCATTCCGCCGCATACACCAATAGTACCTTCTTCAGCCAATTCATAAGAACGGATGATCTCCATTAAGTTCATGGACATATCCGTTGGAGCGATAACATCGTGGGTTACACCTTCTCTGTCGGTGATTTTAATATTAATATCTGACATAATTCTGCAAAATTAGTCAATTTTTTTCACAACAGCCTTCTCTGCTTCCTTACGGCTTCCGTCAAATCCGTCTACTCCACTTACCGTTGTATATTTTAATACGAATTTTTTACCCGGATTCAGCCTGTTATAAACACTCTGACACATTAAAGTAGCCTCGTGGAAACCACAAAGAATCAGCTTTAATTTTCCAGGATAAGTATTGATATCACCAATTGCATAAATACCGTCGATATTAGTCTGATAATCTAATGCATTGTTTACCACAATCGCATTTTTCTCAATATTTAAGCCCCAGTTTCCGATCTCTCCTAGTTTTGGAGTCAATCCGAATAATGGAATGAAATAATCTGTTTCAATTTCAAAAGCATCCTCACCATCTTTCTGTACAGTGATGGCTTCTACTTTTCCGTCGCCTCTGATCCCGGTAACTTCAGCAGGAGTAATTAATTTAATTTTCCCTTCGTTTTTCAGATCCTGAACTTTTTCTACAGAATCCAAAGCTCCTCTGAACTCATTTCTTCTGTGGATTAAAGTAACTTCGCTTGCTACGTTGGAAAGGAAAATACTCCAGTCAAGAGCTGAATCTCCACCTCCGGCAATAACTACTCTTTTATTTCTGAAGTGCTCAGGCTCTTTAACGAAGTATTCAAGACCTTTTTCTTCATAATCCGCTACATTTTCAAAAGTAGGTTTTCTAGGTTCAAAAGTTCCCAATCCACCTGCAATAGCAATCGCTTTACATCTGTGAACCGTTCCTTTATTAGTTACCACTTCAAACCATTCATCATCAACCTTTGTATAAGAAACAGCAGTTTCCCCTAAAGTGAATCCAGGTTGGAACTGTTTGATCTGCTCCATCAAATTATCTACTAATTCTCCAGCATTCACTGAAGGATACCCTGGGATATCAAAAATAGGTTTCTTAGGATAAAGTTCAGCCAATTGCCCTCCCGGTTGTGGAAGTGCGTCAATAATGTGGCACTTCATTTTTAAAAGACCAGCTTCAAAAACTGCAAAAAGCCCTGTAGGACCTGCACCTATGATCAATATATCAGTGGTTATCATAATTTAAGATAATTTAATTATACATGTAGCTGCAAATTTACTAATTTTAATGCGAAGCATATTTAATTGATTCTAAATAAAAAGCTGAGATTTGTCAAATATCTATTATTTAAGATATTAAATTTGGCAGTGTTTTTGTAAATGTCATATTATGAAGAAAATTTTAAACCTTTTTGCAGTATTTATATTCTTTTTAGGCTCTGCCCAGATTGATAACGTGGCAGATGGTGAATCCATCACGCTTAGAATTCATTATGGGTTCTTAAATGCCGGGACAGCGAATCTTACTACAAAAAAGACAACTTACAAAGGAGCACCGCATTTATATGTAAAAGGTACCGGACAAACCACAGGTGCTGTAAAGGCTTTCTTCAAAGTAGAAGACCTATATGAAAGCTTTATTGACAGTGCCAGCGGCTTACCAAGTTATTATGTACGAAATGTACGTGAAGGAAGTTACCGCCAGCATCTTGAAACGGCTTTTAATCACGATAACAATACTTTAATCTTAACTGATAAGAAAACACCTGCCAACGGATCAAAAGTCATCAAATCTGTAAAAGGTGTACAGGATATGCTTTCATGTTTCTACTATTTAAGAAGCAAAAGCCCCGAAGAACTTAAAGTAGGAACCGTGATCAATATGAACGTATGGATTGATGATGAGATGTTCCCTTTCCAGCTTAAAGTAACTGGAACTGAGAATTTAAAAACAAAATTCGGTACGATCAATTGTTTAAAAATTATTCCATCTGTGAAAAGCGGAAGAGTGTTCAAGGAGAAAGAAGGAGTAACGATGTGGGTTTCTAACGATGCCAACCATATTCCTATGCTTCTAAAAGCTGAACTGGCTGTGGGTTCCCTGAAAGCTAGTATTGACGATTACAAGAACGTAAAATATCCTTTAAAGTTTACCAAGTAAACATATATAGCCAATTTTTTTAATGTACTAATGTCTGTAATTTTTTACAGGCATTTTTTATTTTGAATGTAATAGATTCCGGATACAGATTGTCTTTCTTATAGAAGCAGCAATGAGGCTGCTAGGTCAATACTTCTTTGATTTCACCTATTGAAGTATGGACATAAGAAACAGGCACGTGTAAATTTTCCAATAAAAATCCGTTTTTAATTACGTTTTGTTTCTTAGGTCAGTAATTAAAAACAAAAACCTCCGGAGCTCCGGAGGTTTATTTATTATAGTGTCTTGAATTGCTCCAAGGTTCTTATATCATTTTCAAAGAACATTCTG
>NZ_MAYF01000335.1 GCF_001684955.1 Chryseobacterium contaminans
CAACGGTTTATTTCAGTATCTCTTCTTTGGGATTATCCTCTATGGAAATTTATGGTGATAAATCAGCAATCTTTATTGAGCCTTATACTAAAGATCTGTCCACTTATATTGTTTATAAGAAGTCTGACAGAAAGGATAATTTAGACAAATTTGAATGTAAAGTACTTGATGTAGCCCAAAAAGGCAGTTCCACCACTCTAGCAGCCAGAAATGCCAACGATTCTACCTTGAGAACATTTAGATTGGCACTGTCCTGTACCGGAGAATATACTTCCTATTTTGGAGGAACAAAAGCTCAGGCTTTAGCAGCGATGAACAATACGATGACCCGTGTAAATGGCGTTTTTGAAAATGATTTTTCCGCCAGAATGGAGCTTATTCCTAATAATGATTTGATCATTTATACCAATGCATCTACAGATCCTTATTCGCCATCTTCAAGTAAAAGTAATTGGAGTTATGAGCTCATGCAGACATTGAATACAACTATAGGAAATGCAAATTTTGATATAGGGCATGTATTCGGAAGAGACGGTGGAGGTGGTAATGCAGGATGTATTGGATGCATTTGCAGCAATGATATGTCATATACTACACAATCTGGTGTAAAATACCCTAATGCTTATAAAGGGAGTGGTTATACTTCACCTGCAAATGGGATTCCGTCTGGAGATACTTTTGATATAGATTATGTCGCTCATGAGATGGGACATCAGTTTGGAGGAAATCACACGTGGTCATATACTACACAGTCGGGGCTGAAACCAATTGAACCAGGTTCCGGATCTACCATTATGGGATATGCAGGAATTACAAGCTATGATGTTCAGAAGAATTCGGATGCTTTTTTCCACGCCATCAGTATAGAGCAGATCACCAATAATATTAAGGCAAAAACCTGCTCCGTAAATACACCTACAGGAAATTCAATTCCTACAGCAAATGCCGGTTTGGATTATACCATACCTAAAAGCACTCCATTTATGTTAACAGGATCAGGAACTGATGCAGATGGGGATGCCCTTACCTATATTTGGGAGCAAATGGACCTGGGAACGTCTTCTCAGACTGGGGCCAATTCTGCCGCTACAGCAACTAAAACAGCAGGGCCTACTTTCAGATCATGGACACCAACAGCTTCTCCAATACGATATTTCCCTAGAATGGCATCAATACTGGAAGGTGCTACCACTACTGCTGGTTTAGAGATTAATGTGGAAGCTTTATCTTCTGTTGCAAGAACCTTAAATTTCAGATTCACCGTTCGTGATAACAAATCTGGTGGTGCCGGAAATAATTCTGATGATGCAAAGATCACTGTTAGCTCTGCTGCAGGACCTTTCACAGTCACCACACAGAATAGTGCCATATCATATGCAGGAGGAAGTTCACAAACCGTAAAATGGAATGTGGCAGGAACTACAGCAAATGGCATAAACACTGCCAATGTAGATATCCTTTGGTCTACTGATAATGGAAATAGCTGGACTACTCTATTGGCAGCAACTCCAAATGATGGCTCTCAGGCCGTAACCATTCCTAATGTTTCTACTACTACAGGAAGAATTATGGTAAAAGGAACCAATCATATTTTCTTTGATGTGAATAATGCTAATATCTCAGTAACTTCCACGGCTGCAAAACTTGCCAATAAAGAATTAACAAGAGAAAAATCAGCAGATATGAAACTATATCCGAATCCTGTGAAAGATATTCTAACGATTTCAAATACGAATAGTGAAGAATATAAAATCTTTGATATGTCCGGAAAACTGGTACATTCAGGAACACTTCAAAGAGGCTCAGCCAATGTAAGCAACCTTACAAAAGGAGCCTATATGATTCAGATAGGAGAAACGGCAAAACGATTTATTAAGGATTAATTACTTTAATCTTAAATTAATAATATCAAACTGCCCTATACAGGGCAGTTTTTTATTTGTTTATATTCAAGGCATTAAGTTTTATTTTAATTTTTTGTTTTTAATTATTCTAAAAAAGAATAATTAATTCTTAATATTTTCACTATTTTTGATTCTCATAAAAAAATTCACGGCAAAATGAAAAAACAATTATTAATGTTGGGGATGCTGGTATTGTCTGGTATTTCTTCTGCGCAAACTGACCGCTTATGGTCTAGAAGATTTAAGGAAAGTTCATCCTCTGTACAAGAGAATATGAAAAATATAAATGAGCCAAGAATTTTTCATCTGGACATTAATGGGTTAAAGAATGTATTGGCAAGAACACCCAAAAGAGCTGCAGAAAAGTCATCGGTTATTATTTCTCTTCCAAATTCTTCCGGAAAAATGGAGCATTTCACGGTAACGGAAAACTCAAATTTCGATCCTGAATTAGCCGCTAAATATCCGGATATTAAATCCTATATCGGGCAAGGACTAAAAGATAAAGCATCAACGGTTTATTTTAGTATTTCTCATCTAGGCCTGTCATCCATGGAAATTTATGGTGATAAATCAGCTGTTTTTATTGAACCTTATACCAAAGATCTTTCCACTTATGCAGTCTATAAACGTTCGGACAGAAAGAGTGATCTGAATAATTTTGAATGCAAAGTGCTGGAATCCGCACAAAAAGGAACTTCTTATGTAACAGCTAAAAATGCTGATGATGCAGTTTTAAGAACTTTCAGATTGGCATTGTCTTGCACAGGAGAATATGCAGCTTATTTTGGAGGAACAAAAGCTGATGCCTTAGCTGCTATGAATAACACATTAACCCGTGTGAATGGTATTTTTGAGAATGACTTTGCTGCAAGGATGGTTCTGATTCCCAATAATGATGCTCTTATTTATACAGATGCTAATAACGATCCTTTTTCTGAATCCTGGCAAATGAATAAATGGAATTTTGAGCTTATGAATGACCTAAGTTCAAAAATCGGGAATGCTAATTTTGATATCGGGCATTTATTCGGTGCTACAGGAGGTGGTGGAAATGCAGGATGCATAGGCTGTATATGTAGTGATGATATGTCAACATATGTTTATCAGGGAACTACATATCCTGAAAATTATAAAGGAAGTGGCTATACTTCACCTTCTAACGGTATTCCCGCAGGAGACACTTTTGATATTGATTTTGTGGCTCACGAAATGGGACATCAGTTTGGAGGAAACCATACCTTTTCCTATACAACCCAAGAAGGGCTGCAACCTATAGAACCTGGTTCCGGATCTACCATTATGGGATATGCAGGAATTACACCTTATGATGTACAGAAAAATTCAAACCCGTTTTTTCATGCCCGCAGTATTGAACAAATCACAAATAATATTAAGATAAAAACCTGTTCTGTCAATACACCTACAGGAAATAGCATTCCTACAGCAAATGCAGGAGCAGATTACACCATCCCTAAAGGTACACCATTCGTATTAACAGGGTCTGGTACTGATGCGGATGGAGATTCACTTACCTATATCTGGGAACAGATGGATTATGGAACTTCTTCCCAAACAGGAAGCAATTCCGCAGCTACAGCTACTAAAACTGCCGGACCAACATTCAGGTCATGGGTGCCAGCAGCCTCTCCGGTAAGATACTTTCCTCAAATGGCAACTATTTTAAAAGGAGAAACGGAAACGATGGGAGAAGAAATTAAAGTTGAAGCATTATCTTCCGTTACAAGAAACCTTAATTTCAGGTTTACCGTTAGAGACAACAGATTAGGAGGTGCAGGGAACAATTCTGATGATGCTAAAATCACAGTGAATGCTCTTGCCGGACCTTTTCTTGTCACTTCTCAGAATACTTCCGAATCCTATGTTGGAGGAAGTTCACAGACAGTAACCTGGGATGTGGCTGGTACAACAGCTAATAATATCAATGCAGCTAATGTAGATATTCTTTGGTCTACAGATAATGGAGAAACATGGACAACTCTATTGACAGGAACGCCTAATGATGGCTCAGAAGCTGTACTGATACCTAATATTGCAACCCGTTCAGGAAGAATCATGGTAAAAGGAAGCAATCATATTTTCTTTGATGTGAATAATTCTAATATTTCTGTAACCACCAGTGAGCTATCAACTGCTGAGAATCAGCTGACAGGTTCAACGGAAATTAAGCTGTATCCAAATCCTGTAAAGGATATTTTAACACTCTCAAACACCAGATCGGAAAGATTTAAGATCTATGATATGTCCGGAAAACTGGTTATGGATGGTTCTTTTCAAAACGGAACAGTGAATGTAAGCAATCTGATAAAAGGAAATTATGTGATTCAGATTGAAAAATTCTCAAAAATGTTTATTAAAAAATAAGACATTTCAGATACAAGCTGGAAAGACTGCTCATCATGGGCGGTCTTTTTTATTTAATTTTTCATTGATTATTATATTTTCTATTTTAAAATACTGATATCTATGTAATTATTTTCAATAATCGTGCTTTATTAAAAATAATATCACATTCTATTGTATTTTTAGTTAATTTTATCATCAGTATTATTCTTTTATTGTACCGTTACCAGTTTGTATTCAGGGGAAGCATTCAATAGCTTTTCTAACAATTAACTATCCTATTATTTTTTTCCAATGTGGATTCCATTGATCACATTAGAGAACATCTTTACAAGAATTGGCATTGGTCTGTATCCCTTACAATACCTATTTAAATTTCACATAATTTAATTTTTTTTATATGAAACATGTATTGAAGTACTTCTTATTTCTGACCATTGCCTCTTTCTCTATGGCTTGTAGCTCAGATGACAGAGAAGAAGAAATTATTATTCAACCGAGTCCGGTTAAAATTGTATACTACAAAAATGCAGATGATTTTGCAACAACCTATGATCCTGATAACAAGGTAAACCCAACTATCAGAAACCAGGCATTTGATCTGTACAAGCAGGGAAACTGGAAAGAGCTGGAAAAACTATTCCAGACCAATAACCTGAACAGCGGATGGCCACCAGCTAACGGCGGATATAATATCGTAGACGATGTTGCTATACAGGCCGGGCAAAAATATGACCGATACAGCGGAGCGGTCGGAAGCTATAATGGAACAGGAAACCCAACATTAGGAGGAAACTTCACCAGTCCGATCATTAATGGTTATGTATATACTTTCGCTGAAAGAGCCCTAAATCAGCCCGAGAATAAATATGATTTCTATTATGAAATTGATGTTCTTAATGCATTACCTTTTAAATCTCAAACAGCAGATATCATTCCCTGGTTTAATCAAACCGGAAACGGAAAACAGACGATGTGGAAAATTCCAATAGATATTAATACAGGATTTCCGAAAACTTGGAATAAATTAGCAGAAGAAGGATATATAAAAATTACCATTAAAAAAAGTCCGAGCGGAAAATATCCTAATCTGGTAGGAACCGTTATTCAGAACTAAATTAGATGCAAAATGTATTCAATATCAAAAAAGATAAAGATCGGTAAAAAAGCTTTACTCCAAAAAGATAAATTCATCAATGAAGAAGCCATTCCGGCTGCAATAACCAGATTTGTCTGTTGTGAATGTGGCCATGAAAATACAGTTGAAATATCTCCCTATCAATCAGGATTTCCTATTTTTCAAATCTATCATGACAACAAAGTTCTGTCAAAATCTGAGTTATTAAATAACCAAATGATTAATGAGACTTCACAGAGAATGCAGCATTATGGAGAATTAACAGTTAATGATCTACCGACTCTTTATTTTGGAACTCAGTGCACAGCCTGTCAGGCCCATTATTTCTGTGTATTTGGTTATGGAGAATGGCAGCCGGGACTGGAAATTTTAAAAATATCAGGAATCTGGGAATACCAGGAACTCGAATAATTAGAACTGAACACAATCAATAAATTAAATGAACCACAGCTAAAAAAGTTGTGGTTTTTTGTTTTCTGAAGAATTAATAATTTAGATTTTCTCAGATTAACCCAGATTATTATGAACAAAATCAATTACATTCTTTATTATCCGGAGAAAAGAATTTTACAACCCTTAAAACGCAAACATCTGTGAAAATCCGTATAATCTGTGCTTTAAATAAGTAAGTATCTATGAACACTTATTTTGTATTCTATATTTCACCATTAACAAATCGTTTTCTATCTTTGTGATAAATAAAAAAATTCATGGATAAAATTGATAGTTTGAACCAAGTAGCAGAATTCCATACTACTTTCAAAGCCCCTATTCTAGACACCCCACAAATTCCTTCTCCGGAAAGATGTAACCTTAGAGTAGAACTTCTACAGGAAGAACTTAACGAATTAAAGCAGGCGATTGCAGATAATAATATTGTAGAAATTGCAGATGCTCTTTGTGATTTACAGTATGTTTTAAGTGGTGCTGTACTGGAATTTGGTCTTGGCAACAAATTTGTAGAGCTATTCAACGAAGTTCAGCGTTCCAATATGTCGAAAGCATGTGATAACGAGGAACAGGCTAATGAAACCGTTGAATTCTATAAAGCAAAAGATGTAGAGTCTTTTTATGAAAAATCTGGTGAAAAGTTCAATGTCTACAGAAAAGCAGATCATAAAGTATTAAAAAACAAATACTACTCTCCTGCTGATCTAAAGTCAATTATTGAGAAATAAAATATGAAAAAATTTATTACAAATATTGTTGCCGCTTCAAGTTTATTTTTAGCTACTCAACAGCTTAGCGCTCAGAAAGTAGTGGTTAACCGTGAAGTTACTACTGAAAAGGATGGTAAAATGCTTTTGGGACATCAGCTGAAGGAACAGTTTTTGAAAGCTCCTTACGCTGATTGGTATGTGAAGGAACATGATGAATATGCTCTGGATCAGAAAGCAATCAGTGAACTGAAAAAGGAAAGACTGGGTTCTTATGATATTATTGTTTTCATGGGAACATGGTGTGAAGACAGCCACAGAGATTTTCCAAGGCTTACCAGAATATTGGAAGAAGTGGGTTACCCTGAAAATAAAATGACCATTATTGCAGTTAACCGTAAAAAAGAATCTCCCAGTGGAGATGAATCTCTTTATAACATTCAGAAAGTTCCTACCATTATTCTGAAAAGATATGGTAAAGAAGTAGGAAGAATTGTAGAAATGCCTACCAGCGGATATATTGAAAGAGATTTAGCTGAAATTCTGAAAAAGAATGATTCCTCTATAATTAAAGAAATTTTTAAATAGATTTGAGAAATTATAAACCAATTTTATCGTTTGTAGCAGGTGCCGGTGCTATGGTACTCCTATTTTTTGGACTTAAATCCTGTCTGAATCTTGGCGGAAAAACGGAAAAGTCAGATTACTATATCCTGACAAACCAGATTTCCAAAATGAATAAGATGGTGGTGATAGAACAGAACAGTTCCACCATGCAGAAAACCAAAATGGGATACGAATTTATGGGAAAGGAAGTTTCCAGTAACAGCATCATTACCTTTACAAAGACGAATGCACAGGTTTCTTATGATCTGAATAAAATGAAGATTGAAGTAGATTCTATCAACAAAAAACTAGTGATCACTGAACTTCCTGATGCAGATATCAAGATTACGCCCAGCGTTGAAATTCAATCTTTAGATGATTCTTTTTTTAATAGAATTTCTGAAAAAGATATTAAAAATGTAACGGCAAAGGCTAAAGAAACTGCGATAAAATCTATCGATCAAAACCAATTGAGAACCGAAGGACGCAAGCAGTTAATGGAAAACCTTGATAATATTTTTGTTTTGGCAAAGGCTTTGAATTATACCATAGAAGATAAGACCGGAAAGATCGGTATTCTTGGACTCTAAAAATAATTCAGGCAATGAACTCAAAAGGAAATAACAAGAAAAAGGAATCTGCTAATTCAGCAGAAACCAAAAGGCAAAATCAGGATTTCCAGAATATTCCTGCTTCATCGAAAAAGGTTAATCCCCCTGATATTGATAAAGAAGACATTCAGAAAGCTTCTAAAAACAAATCGGGAAAAACGGATAATACAAAAGAGTAAAATTGATCATTTCGATTTATTTTTCTTAAAGCTTAAAAATATTTCAGAAAATAGAAATGAAAGGATCTGTCTCATATGAGGCAGATCCTTTCTTCTAACTATCTATCTAAGTGAACTATAATTTGATTATACAATGGTTGATTTTCCAATCTTTACATTCTCAAAATTGTAATAGGACTTTTCAGAATACTTAATATAATCTGCAATAAAGCTTCCTACCTCACTGGTGGAGTAATATTGCTTGGTATTAAGATCAATGGTTACATATTTATTTTCAATGGCGTGTTCTACAGACTGTCTAAGCTTGTTGGCTGCAGGCTGTAATCCAAGATGATCCAACATCATCGCCACACTTAAAATGGAAGCGATAGGATTGGCAATCCCTTTTCCTTTTGCCTGTGGATATGAACCGTGAATAGGCTCAAACAATGCATTCTTCTCTCCTACCGATGCTGATGGAAGCAATCCGATAGAACCTCCGATCACGCTGGCCTCATCAGAAATAATATCCCCGAACATATTTTCTGTTAAAATAACATCAAACTGCTTTGGATTAAGGATTAGCTGCATGGCTGCATTGTCTACAAACATATAATCTAACTGCACATCCGGATATTCTGAAGCGATTTCCTGACAGATTTTCCTCCATAATCTGGAAGTATCCAACACATTCGCCTTATCAATTAATGTCAGTTTTTTATTTCTTTTCTGCGCTTCCTGGAATGCCATATGAGCGATGGGAAGAATATCTTCTCTGCTGTATTTACAAACATCGTAAGCATAAGCTCCTTCAGGGTCAGTAAATTTTTCACCAAAATAAATTCCGCTTACCAATTCTCTGAAAATCTGAATATCAGCTCCTTCAATAATTTCCTTTTTTAACGGACTTTTCTCAATCAGGGAAGCATATGTTTTCAAAGGACGGATATTGGCGAACAATCCTAATTCCTTACGAAGCTTCAATAATCCCTGTTCAGGTCGTACTTTAGCTTCAGGATTATTGTCAAATGCAGGATCTCCTATTGCGCCAAACAGTACTGCATCTGACTCTTTACATATCTTTAATGTTTCTTCCGGCAGCGGATCTCCGGTTTTAAAGATAGCTTCCGCCCCAATTAATCCATAATTGAATTGAAATTCATACTGAAAGGCTTCAGCAATAACATCCAGAATCTTGATGCTTTCGCTGATGATTTCAGGCCCGATTCCATCTCCGGGAAGAACTGCGATTTTAAAATAATTGTTGTTCATTTTTTTTCTGTGTTTTTAGTTCAAATTCTGTGATCGCCTGTTTTTTGCTGATTAAAAAATCAATATCGTCATAGCCGTTCATAAGGCATATTTTTTTGTAAGAATCAAGCTCAAAAGTTTCAGTGGTATCTTTGAAGCTGATGGATTGTAATTCTACATCAATAGCAATTTCATTATCCGGGTTTTCATTGATTCCTTCTAAAATCTCTTTTAAAAATTCTTCAGAGACTTTTACGGGAAGAAGACCGTTATTTAAAGCATTTCCTTTAAAAATATCGGCAAAATAACTTGAGACAATCACCTTGAACCCATAATCCGTTAATGCCCAGGCAGCGTGTTCGCGACTGCTTCCGCATCCGAAATTATTTCCGGCTACTAAAATTTCACCGCTGAATTTAGGATTGTTCAGAACAAAATCAGGGTTAGGTTCGTTGGTATGAATATTATATCTCCAATCTCTGAACAGATTTTCACCAAAACCTTTTCTATCAATACTTTTTAAAAATCTTGCCGGAATGATCTGATCTGTGTCTATATTTTCTGCCGGTAATGGAACGGCAGTTGATTTTATGATAACTAATTTTTGCATGTGTAATCTTTAATTTAAACTTTCAAAAGCAGAAATTCTGCCTTCTATGGCTGCTTTAGCTGCAGTAAGCGGACTTGCCAGAATGGTTCTTGAACCTTGCCCTTGTCTTCCTTCAAAATTCCTATTGGAAGTGGAAACACAATATTCTCCTTCCGGAATTTTATCATCATTCATAGCCAGACAAGCTGAACATCCGGGCTGGCGGATCTGGAATCCTGCATCATTGAATATTTTATCCAGACCTTCCTCATAGATTTGTTTTACTACCTGCTGAGAACCGGGAACAATCAATGCTTTTACCGCTTCAGATTTACTTTTTCCTTTGATATACTGAGCTGCAGATCTGAAATCTTCAATCCTTGCATTGGTACAGCTTCCTATAAATACATAATTAATTTTTATACTGGATGGTGTTTGTCCTGCCTCCAGTCCCATATATTGTAAAGCTTTTGCTTCAGATTCATTTTGGGGCGCTGGAATGGTTTCATGAATTGAAATTCCCATTCCCGGATTAGTTCCATAAGTAATCATTGGATAAATATCCGCTGCATTGAAGGTAAGTTCTTTGTCAAAAACAGCACCTTCATCTGTTTTTAAAGTATTCCAATATGCTACTTTTTCTTCCCATTCTTCTCCTTTTGGAGCAAATTTTCTTCCTTTTACGTATTCAAAAGTGGTTTCATCCGGAGCAATCATTCCTCCTCTGGCTCCCATTTCAATACTCATGTTGCAAACCGTCATTCTCCCTTCCATTGACATTTCTTCAAATACATTTCCGGCATACTCACAGAAATAGCCTGTTCCGCCATCTGTTCCTATTTTTGAAATGATATAAAGGATAACATCTTTAGGCTGTACGTTTTCGTTAAGCTTACCATTCACGGTAATTCTCATGGATTTAGGTTTGTTAAGTAACAGACATTGACTGGCAAAAACCTGGGCTACCTGGCTGGTTCCGATTCCAAAAGCAATGGTTCCAAAAGCACCATGCGTTGAAGTATGGCTGTCACCACAAACAATGCTCATTCCCGGCTGTGTAATTCCCAGTTCAGGAGCAATGATGTGAACAATTCCCTGATATTGATGTCCTAATCCGAATAATTCAATATTATTTTTCTGACAGTTTTCTGTTAATTGCTGAACCTGATTTCTTGATAATTCATCTCTGATCGGTTCTTCCTGGTGAAGAGTTGGAACATTATGATCTGCAGTGGCTACAATCTGATTGGGTCTGAATATTTCCAGATTTCTGGATTCCAGCTCAGCAAATGCCTGTGGACTGGTTACTTCATGGATCAGGTGTTTGTCAATATAAATAATCTGTGGCCCATCAGGAACGGTGTCTACAACATGTGCATCCCAAACTTTATCAAAAAGCGTTTTTTTATTATTGTTCATTTTTTACTTTATCTTGAATTAAATCAAACCTCTATCCTATCTTTCTGCTGCATGTTTCCATGATAAGTGCCAGATCTTCATTACCTATTTCTTTCTTAAGGTCTGCAATTTTTAAAAATTCCTGGTACAGATAATCCAGCTCGTCTTTGGTTACATCATGACCAATATGTTTGAATCGGTAAGCTAATGCAGAACGTCCGCTTCTTGCTGTAAGAATAATAGATGATGCATTTACTCCTACTTCTTCAGGATCTATGATTTCATAGGTCTCCCTGTTTTTGATTACACCATCCTGGTGGATTCCCGAACTGTGAGCAAATGCATTGGCTCCAACAATAGCTTTATTGGGCTGTACAGACATACCCATCAGGTCAGAAACCATATTGCTCATCTCATTTAACATCCTGGAGTTAACATCCGTATACAGATTCAGGTGTTTATGCTGCTTCAGGATCATGACAACTTCTTCTAATGCTGTATTGCCCGCTCTTTCTCCCAATCCGTTGATTGTACATTCTATTTGTCGGGCGCCATTGATGGCTCCGGAAATTGAATTGGCGGTAGCTAAACCTAAATCATTGTGGCAATGGCATGATAAAACTGCTTTTTCAATTCCTTTTACATTTTCTCTCAGGTATTTGATTTTCTGTCCGTATTCTTCAGGTAAACAATAGCCTGTAGTATCAGGAATGTTAAGTACGGTTGCTCCTGCTTTAATCACCGCTTCGCAAACCTGTGCCAGATAAGCATTGTCTGTTCTTCCGGCATCTTCTGCATAAAATTCTACATCCTCTACATATCTTTTGGCATATTTTACCGCTTCTGCAGCACGTTCTATAATATTTTCCCTTGTAGAATTGAATTTATATTTGATATGAGAATCAGAAGTTCCGATTCCAGTATGTATTCTTGGTTTCTTTGCAAATTGTAAGGCTTCCGCAGCTGTATCAATATCCTTTTTGTTAGCTCTTGTCAGTCCGCATACCTTTGCATTTCTTACGAGTTTTGAAATTTCAGAAACAGATTCAAAATCTCCAGGACTGGAAATCGGAAACCCTGCTTCTATGATATCAACGCCCAGTTCATCAAGCTTTTCAGCAATAATCAGTTTCTGCTTTGTATTCAGTTTACAACCAGGAACCTGTTCCCCATCCCGCAGTGTGGTATCAAAAATTTCAATTTTTTCGGAATTCATAAATGAAGTTTTTTACTTAATTTTGATTCAAAACTACAGTTTGCAATATTTTTTCGTTTTCATTTTTTCAGAAAATTACAATATTCAACAGTTGAAGAAATAAGCATATATTGCTGATATTTAATTATTTAAATTTTAAAAATTTACAATGGCAGAATTGCAGAAAGATTTTTTGTTTGTACTGGTAAAGTCATTGACGACTTCCGAAAAGCGACAGTTTAAGCTGTACGTTAACCGTCTCGGAATTAATGTAGATGCCAAATTTTTACTTCTTTTTTCTGAAATGGATAAAATGAAGGAATATGATGAAAGCATCATTATTGAAAAGAAAATATCTACCAAACAGCAGCTTTCCAATCTGAAAGCACATCTTTACAAACAGATTCTGGTAAGTCTCAGAATGAACCCCAGCCATCAGAATTACAGGATCCAGCTTCGGGAACAACTTGATTTTGCCAATATTCTGTATCAGAAAGGACTTTACAAGCAGGCACTAAAAATATTGGATAAAACCAAACAAACGGCTTTGGAACTGGATGAGAAAAGCATTGCTTCTGAGATCATTGATCTGGAAAAGGTGATTGAGTCCCAGTTTATTACGCGAAGTATTGTAGGACGTGCAGAAGAGCTTATCAGACAATCTCAGGAATTAAGTAAACAAAACCGGTATACTACAAAACTGTCTAATCTTTCTTTAAAACTGTACAGTGAAATGTTGACTCATGGTTATGTTAAAAATGATGCAGACCGTGAGGAAGTTCTGAATATTTTTAATGCTGAAATTAAAAATATCAGGTTTGATAAGTTGAATTTCACAGAAAAGCTATGGTATTTTAAGGCTCATGTCTGGAAAAATCAATTGCTGCAGGATTATAAATATACCTTGAAATATGCCTATCAATGGGTAGACCTGTTTCATAAAAATCCTGAGATGATCTTCAGCCACCCGGTTTGGTATATTAAAGGAAATACTTATCTGCTAAAAATTCTGTTCCTGTATGGAAATATTGATATTCTGGAAGAACATTTCAAAGAGTTTAATACAAGGGTTAATGCTGAAAATTTTGCCCAGAACGAGAATCTACAGTCACTCATTTTCCTTACCCATTATAATACGCTGATGAACATTCATTTTGTGAAAGGTGAATTTTTCACAGGTACAAAGATTATTCCCGAAATCGAAATGAAAATGGAAAAGCTGCGGGAAAGGATTGATGAGCACCACTTTATGATTCTTTATCTTAAAATGGCAGCTATGTTTTTCGGAAGTAAAATGTACAAAAAGGCTATTGAATATTCTATGAGAGTAATAGAATCGAAAGGCAATGTACAGGAAGACCTTTTGTTTCATACACGGATTTTGATCTTAATGTCTAAATATGAATCCGGAAATGATGAAGACTATGATGAGTTTATAGCTTCTACGCTGAAGTTTGCTAAGAAAATGAAAAAGCCGGAAGAATTTCACTTTGAAAGTATTCAGTTTTTTAAAACATTGAATAATAAGGTGTTGAATCAGAGGCAAAAAGCGTTTGAAACTTTTGATGAAAAACTTGAAGAATTTTCTAAAAATGAATACTACAGAAGATCCTTATTTTATATTGATATTCACGGATGGATCAAATCTAAAGTTCGGAATGTGGATGTAATTGAAATTATCAAACAAAAAGTAAAATATAAAAGAAAAAACTAATACCTGTTTTTGAAGGCAATCTGCATGAATAATAATATTTATATAAAAAGTTTTGGCTGGCTCAAAGAGCCAGCCAAAACTGCCCGTTTATATCAATGAATAAAAAGCATTTTACTTATAAATACGTCCTATAAAGTTTAAAACATTTTTATGACTGATCTTTTCTACAAGCTCTGAAGAAAACCTGTCTTGAATTTCTTTATTGAGGGATGGATAAACCGATGCATTAGAATGTTCTTCAAAGAAAAACGGATGGCGTGATGTATCCGGATGATCTTTCCAGTAGAAATAATCTGCTCCATAAGCGATATTATTTTCTCCACCCAGATCAAGTCCGTATTGTATATGTTCATAAAGCCTTTCAGGATGCTCAAGATCAATATAATCCTTAACAAAGTTTAAACAGATCAATCCATTTCTGTTGATGACTTCTTTTGCCAGCTCATCAGGAAGGTTCCGGTTATTATTATATACTGTCCGGTAATTGGAATGGCTTGCCAGAACAGGAATTGTATAGTTTCTCTGATCTATATAATTGAAAATATCATAGGCCAGCTGATCGCTTGTATGTGCCAGATCTATTGCAATTTTCCTGTCTGCAATATAATCAATCAATACTTTCCCATCCTCTTTCAGTCCGGCAACTGCATTATTTCCACCTCCGAAACGGTTTTCCAAATGATGGGTAATTCCGATATAAAAAACTTTCTGAGTATTTTCAATAATGGTTTCAAGGTTTTTAAAACCAGATTCCAGACTTTCATTCTCATCACAAAAGGCAGAAGCATTTTCAATGGAGGCTATAACTCCCACCCGATTCTCATTCTCAGGGTTCTTATAATTTTCATTCTCAAATAGAAAAAAGTTTTCATTTTTGATGAGCTCTGAAAACAACTGGCTTTGCTGCAAGCCATAACCTGTACTTCCTTTTCCGGTCCCTGCATAAATAGCCATTACCTGAAGTTTTACATTTCCTTCCTGAAGATAAGGCAGTGAGCATCCGAGCTCTTTATCGTTGATGGCTGAATTTGACCCTAACAAATAATATAAAAGGTCACAATGTAGATCAATGTTTATTGTATTCATAGTAGAAGGCAATTTATAGCTTTTATTTTTTGTTCTGAGCTAATGCATTATTGATAAATTCGATATTTGAATTTTCAAAAACCTCTAGTAATTGAGGGATGAAATCTCCGAATTTCCTGTATTTTTTCCTGTTAGCCCTGTATTGTTTTAACTTATCTTCTAATAAAGGAAGGAAAATAAAATTGTTTTTTAAATGATATTCTTCTAATTTTTTAGCTCTTTCAAAATCTTTCTGGATTTTTGCGGTTTCAATTTCACCCAATCTCACCAAATGCTCGGCTATACAGGTTTGATGATCTCCATATCCGCCTGTTTTTATCATGATTTCTTTTAAATTTGATTGTTCAAACAAGCCCTTAAATTTTTTAAGTTGAGCCTTATGTGGATACACTTCCTTATTAACAAAGGAATGCCCAAACTCATGAACACTTAAAAATCTTGCCTGAAACTGGTTATCGTACCCAAATTGATTTATGTTTTCAACTCTCACAAACGGGCTTGCTATTTCATAAACGTCTGTTTTACCAGATTTTGAAATTACATTGGTAGCTATTCCCCTTCCTTCATGATTTTCTATGGGCCACATCATCATTGGAGAAATAATAATGATATATGAATTAAAACGTTCACCATAAAACTGTTCCATTGCATTAGTAAAGCCAACAGGAATCTGTTTATTATATTCTTTTATTCCGCCATTATAAAAAGATTCATTTTCAACAAAAAACTGTGCAATATTTTCTTTAGAATAAAATTTTGAAAGCTCAGAAAGATAATTTCTGATCAGCTGAGTTACTTCTTTGTTTTGCTCCGCAGTTAAATTATTGCTGCTGAACTGATACTCATTGGTCCACTCCGTAGCCGGGAATTCCTGATGATACATCAATGGATTCATCAGGATATCATTAAATAAGCCATATTTATCAATTAAGATATCATTGATTTTTGCTGTAGCAATGGCAATTTCTGAATTTTTCAGATACTCATATTTTTTCAGGGCTTTATTGACAATCGGCTGGTAAACAGAACATTCTTTTATTTTATACAATTCGAAATCTTTATTGTTTTTTCTGTGTTCTGCTGAAAGGATTTCTGCAAGAAAATAAGTCTCTATATTCTTATTGTAATGAACGGAAAATTTAGAAGTGTTTTTCTGTGAAAAACTCAATGTGGAGCTTAGTGAAACAAAAATGAACAGTATCTTTTTCATGGTTAATATTAATTCTTATTCTAAATATAGGCTAATATAGTATTTTAACTAAAAAATGCGTATTTTTGCATCTTAAAATTTTTTAGTAAACAATGATAAAAATTACACTTCCAGACAATAGTGTCAAAGAATTCGAAGGAGCAGTTACTCCTCTAGATGTGGCAAAATCTATAAGCGAGGGATTGGCTAGAAATACCATTTCCGCAATTGTTAATGACAAACAAGTAGAAGTAACCACGCCTATAACCACGGATTCTACGATACAGCTTTTGACCTGGAATGATGATCTTGGAAAGAAAGCTTTCTGGCATTCTTCTGCCCACCTTTTGGCGCAGGCTATCCTTGAATTTTATCCTAATGCTAAGCTGACTATTGGTCCGGCCATTGAGAACGGATTCTACTATGATGTAGATTTCGGGGATGAAAGTTTATCTGAAAAAGATTTTGAAAAGATTGAGAAGAAAGTTCTTGAAAACGCTAAGAAGGGTTCAACTTTCTCTTTATATCCGGTTTCTAAAGAAGAGGCTTTAAAAACATATGCAGACAACCCTTACAAAGTAGAATTGATCTCTAATCTGAATGATGGAGAAATTACTTTTGTAACCCATGATAACTTCACAGATTTATGCCGTGGAGGCCATATTCCTAATACGGGAATTGTAAAGGCTGTTAAAATTTTAAATGCAGCAGGAGCTTATTGGAGAGGAAATGAGAAAAATCCTCAGTTAACAAGAGTATATGGTATTTCTTTCCCTAAACAGAAAGAACTTACTGAATACCTTGAGAAATTAGAAGAAGCTAAAAGAAGAGACCACAGAAAGTTAGGTAAAGAACTTGGGATTTTTGCATTCTCTGAAAAAGTAGGTGCCGGTTTACCACTTTGGTTGCCAAAAGGAACAGCCTTAAGAAGAAAATTGGAGAATTTCCTTTCCGAGGCGCAGAAAAAAGGAGGTTATGAATTCGTAATGTCTCCACACATCGGAGCTAAAGAATTATATGTAACTTCTGGTCACTGGGATAAGTATGGAGCAGACAGCTTCCAGCCGATTAAAACTCCAAATGAAGGAGAAGAGTTTTTATTGAAACCAATGAACTGCCCGCACCACTGTGAGATCTATAAGACCTCACAATGGAGCTACAGAGATTTACCGAAAAGATATGCAGAATTTGGTACTGTATACAGATATGAGCAAAGTGGAGAACTTCACGGATTAACAAGGGTTCGTGGATTTACTCAGGATGATGCCCACTTATTCTGTACTCCGGATCAGCTTTCTGAAGAATTTGAGAAAGTAATCGATTTAACACTTTATGTTTTCAAATCTTTAGGATTTGAAGACTTTGTAACTCAGGTTTCATTAAGAGATCCTGATAACAAAGAAAAGTATATCGGAACAGATGAAAACTGGGAGAAAGCAGAGAACGCGATTATCAATGCTGCTCAGAAAAAAGGCCTTAAAACTGTAGTGGAATACGGTGAAGCTGCATTCTACGGTCCTAAGCTTGATTTCATGGTGAAAGATGCGTTAGGAAGAAAATGGCAGCTTGGAACCATCCAGGTAGATTATAACTTACCGGAAAGATTTGATCTTCATTATATCGGAAATGATAATGAGAAACACAGACCGGTAATGATCCACAGAGCGCCTTTCGGTTCTATGGAGCGTTTTATCGCAATCTTATTGGAAAACACTGCGGGAGATTTCCCTCTATGGTTGAGCCCGGATCAGTTTATCATTCTTCCAATCAGTGAAAAATATGTAGATTATGCAAAAAAAGTTTCACAATTTTTGGAAAATCACGATATTAGCGGTCAGATTGATGACAGAAACGAGAAAACGGGTAAAAAAATCCGTGATGCTGAGTTAAAGAAGATCCCTTTCATGCTTGTAGTAGGAGAAAATGAAGAGAAAGAAGGCACGATTTCTGTAAGAAGACGTGGTGAAGGAGATCTTGGAGTGATGAATCTGGAAGATTTCGCAGCATACTTCAAAAAAGAAGCAGCTGTTTAATAAAAAAATAATTAAGGTATTGAGAGCTGTATCATACACTCTCAATACTTTAAAATAAAATTAGTAGTTAACCAATAAAATTATAATACAATAGCACAAAGATTTAACAACAGGGGCCCACAAAGACGTCCTGTACAAGAGGACGCTCACTTGATCAACGATAAAATTCGTGTGAGAGAGCTTCGTTTGGTGGGCGATAACGTAGAGCCGGGAATTTATCC
>NZ_MAYF01000336.1 GCF_001684955.1 Chryseobacterium contaminans
TTATTTTCATCAATAAAGTAGATCAGGATAACCTTCAGAAAGCAAAAAATCCACGACTGGAGCTGAAAAGAGCGCTGGATTTTATTCAGCCAAAAGAAAAAGGATGGAAAATTCCTGTTTTGATGGGTTCAGCTTTACACAATGAGGGTCTTAAATGAATTTATGATACCATTTCCGGTTTTATTGATCTGAAAAAGGAAAGCGGCCGGTTTGAAGAAGTCCGTATACAGCAGGCTGAAAAGCGTTTTGAATATTGGGTTCAGGAATATATTTTATCCTTAATGAAAAAAAGCAATACTGTAGAAGAAGCCTATCATATGCATAAAAAAAATGCTTCAGAGATGGTTTCCAATCCAAGCACTGAAGCCAAGTTATTTGTTGAAAAATTTTTATCAGGTGAAAACAGAGATTAAAGCTTTTCCTTTTCCTGTTTTACTTCATTTTTAGAAACATAGCCGTCATAAGTGATAGGCTGTCTGTCATTGCTTTTCATAGAAACAAATGCTTTACCGTTTTTAAAGATCTCAATGTAGATCTCTTCAACAGTGTTTACATCTTTAGGCTGAATTTTTACAGTCCAGGTTCCTTTTTTATTCTGAGATTTATTGATGATAAAATCTTTTGAAGTAAATCTATATCCGTTTTTATCAGTATTTCCAAAAGTGGGGTTGAATAATCTTCCAAAATACGGAAGCACAACATCTACAGTATTCTTGTGAACTTCAATCGTATAATCTCCCGTGTTCAGACTCAACATTCTGGTGGAAGTTGAATTGGGCATAGAGTTCATTACATTGATAACATCATAATTGGTAGGGTTGGCTTTTTGAGCATAGAAAGTAAATTCCTGTGAATCCACTAATGCATTTACTGTTGCAGGATCTGATGAGCCTTGTGATGCACAGCTCTGAAAACTGAACAGAAAGCCAAATATCATCAGAATAGAAATATACTTTTTCATGATTGGGATAATTATTAAATTTAAACAGCAAAATGTATGCAAAAATTGCATATCAAAAATATTTTGGAATAAAAATTGTTAAGGTTGAATTATTAACACTCAAACTATGAAAGTTACACATCTATTAGGAATGGGAGCATTTGCTCTATTGGTTGCGGCCTGTACTACAAATCCAATTACAGGAAGATCTTCTTTACAGCTGGCCAATAATTCAGAAATTTTAACAATGTCAGCACAGGAATATAAAACGACATTGTCTAAAGGTAAGCTTATTACCGGAACAGCAGATGCAAAGAGAGTGGTAAATGTAGGAAACAGAATTAAAAATGCAGCAGAGAGATATTATCAGAGTATAGGAAGATCAGCCGATCTTGCCAATTATAGCTGGGAGTTTGCTCTTCTGCAGAGTAATGAATTGAACGCATGGTGTATGCCAGGAGGTAAAGTGGCTGTTTATACAGGAATTTTACCTATAACCAAAGACGATAACGGACTTGCTGTAGTAATGGGGCATGAAGTTTCCCACGCACTGGCAGGGCATGGAAATGAAAGAATTTCTCAGGCTATGATGGCCCAGTATGGTGGAGCGATCCTTGGAGGAGCCATTTCAAATGCACAATGGGCCAGTGTTTTCCAGAAAGTATATCCGATCGGATCACAGGTCGCTTTATTGAAATATGGTCGAGGTCAGGAATCAGAAGCTGATGAAATGGGATTATATCTGATGTCTATGGCAGGATATGACCCAAGAGCAGCTATTCCTTTCTGGAACAGAATGGAAGCCGCATCTTCAGGAGCAAGACAACCTGAGTTCTTATCTACTCACCCAAGCCCGGAAACAAGAATTTCGGATATTAATAAAGACTTACCGAAAGCTTTAGAGTACTATAAAGCTGCCGGAGGGAAAATCTAATCTATTAACTTATTATAAAAAACGGACTTATTCTAAAATGAGTCCGTTTTTTATTGAAATACATTTTCTTTTCACAGGAATTGGAATAATTATGGTTGTGTATATAATGAAAAGACCAATTAAAATACTAACCCTATATAAAGGCTTATTAATTTTTTAGTAAATTTGATATGGCTTTTATAACATAATCAATTAAACACAATATTATGAAGAGTTTATCAATTACCGGACTTATCCTCTTAGCAGTTTCCGCTTTACTGTTTTATCTTACCACTGATTTTGCTGTAGAACAAATCAAAATTTCTCACATTATGGGTATTATGGCTGGAGTAGGAATTGGCCTTATCATTGGTGGAATGGTAGGGTATGTAAGCAAAGGAAGCGCGATAAAGGCTGAACAGAAGAAAAAAGAATTCAAGCAGCTTCAGAAGGAAAAAGAAGAACTGGAAAAGCAGGCAGCAGATATTGCAAAACGCCAGGCTGAGCTGGAAGCTCAAAATAAAAATCCTCAAATCTAAAATTTATAGCTGATACCGGCTGAAAAATATCTGGGGATTAAATTCGTATTTAAATATTCTATATTATAATCTGTAGTTAAAACACGGGTAATTGTTTTATTGTTTAATAAATTTTTGAGATTGAATTCAATATTTAGATTGTTTCCTAAGCTTTTATTGATCATTAAATCAACAAATAAGTTGTCTTTATTGCCATTCTTAAGATTAGGATTGATATAATCCAATGAACTTAGAAAAAGTAAATCTGAACTTGGCTTAAAGAGAATTTTGAAATTATTTCTAAAGTTTATATTGGTATTTTTTATTTCATTTTTCTTTTGGGTTGAAATATAATTATAGGATACATTATTTTCAAAGTTTACTTTTGTTGGAAATGCTGTTTTAAAAGCTATTTCAATATTAGAGTTTGTATTTATATTATCTGTAAGATCAGATGTATTTATCATATTTTTATACTTAAAAATAGAATAGTAAGACTTTATTTTTATCTTACTTTTCAAAAATGGGATATATTTATCTATCATCATACTGAATGAGATATTTTCATTTTTTTGAGGCAGATAAAAGTAATTATAAGCAGTATTAATGTCTGTTACGAAAATTTTTGAAAAATAATTCCCATTATTAGAACTATAAAGAGCTCCAATTGTAAACTGATACTGTTTATACAGGTTTAGAATATTATAAAAAATTTGGGCAGAGAAAGTTTTCTGAACATCCAGGGATGGAGTATTTTTTATTGAAGTTCTATTATTTATAAAAATTGGATTGGTAAAAAAGTTTTCTTCTGAAAATGCCTTTTGTTTATAACTTGTTGTTGATGTCAAATTAGAAATATCATTTAGTTTATAAGAGATCATCAATTCAGGTTCTATAAATAAATTATTTTTATTTAAAGTTTGCTCTGGTGACTTTAAGTCTTGTTTTACCAAAGAAATAGTGTATGAAGGTGAAATCTTAAGCCCCTTAAAATCCCACTGATAGCTGCTGGTAGTATATAATGTTGTTTTATGATAATCAACATTATTTACAAAGTTCCTCTGCCCATTATTCATTAGAACAGATGAAGTAAGCGGAGTTCCTGTAAACTCTCCTCCAATTGCAAAATGGTATTTTTTATCACTTTTCTTACTGCTTCCTAAAAGGATGAACTTCCCTCCAATAATGGTTTTTGAAAACTTGCTAAATTGGGTATTGAAATATGAAGCTTCACTTAAATTGATGCCAGGCTCAGAAATAAACTCTTGAGGAATACTGTTTTCAGAATGGTATAACTCTGCCTGAATGGCTTTATGATCAGACAGCTTATAAGTATAATTTAAGTTTTGTTTAAAGAATGAAGATCTTGAGGATAATGAGGTTATGTATCTTTTATCTTCATTCAAAATAACTTCAGAATTTGTGAAGATATTTTCTTTATAATATTTGATGTTATACTGTAATAAAGATAATTTGGAAGTATTTATTTTTAATTCCGTATCAATTCTGTAGAGTTCGGGTTTTTTTTCAATATTATAGAAATCTGTTGTTGTAAAGCTGCTGTTATTAATGAAGTTATTAGTATATTGATTTTGAATGAGGCTGAGTTTATCCGATATCTGATATAAATTTAATTTTAGCTGTACCCTTTTCGAGATTTTAAAGATGTTGTTATAACTGTTAAAAATAGTGTTATTCACATTTGCCCTTCCATCATTGAAAAAATTTGTAAAAATAGTTTCAGGAATATTTTTTTTCGCAATATATGCATTATCTTTCATCTGATCCTGGTTCTGGCTAAATGAAAAGTAATCAAAAGACGTATTATTTATTCCAATATTATTGTATCCAAACGTACCGAAAGCCTTATACTTATTAGAAATCTGGATGATGTTTAAGCCGATATTATATTTTTGGGTTTTATCAGAAGCAAAACCACTTTCATAGCTTATATCACCTGAAAAATCCATTTTGCCTTTTTTGAGCTTAATGTTTAATGCAACCTTGTCACCTGCTTCAATGCCTTTTAATAAAGTGTTCTCAGAGTAATTTTCTATTGCTTGTATCTGATCAACGATATTGGCATTGATATTCTTAGTGGCAACAGCATAGTTGGACCCGAAAAGGTTATCGCCATCAATTTTTATAGTCTCAATGGCTTTACCTTTATATTTTATTTCTCCTGTGTTATCATTAAGTTCTATTCCGGGTAATTTTTTTAATATCTGTTCTATTTTTTTTTCTGTACCATCAGAATATGAGCTTATATTATAATTTACAGTATCTTTCTTTACTTCAAAGCTTTTTCTTTTAGATTGAATTGCAATTTCTTTTATCTCCTTTATTTGTTCTTTTTTTAATTGAAAATCAATGTTGTATGTTTTGTTTTTTTCTGGGTTTTCAATAGTGTAACTTTGGGAAGTATAGTTTAATGCATTGATTTCTATGATAATCTGATTATAATTTTTTTTCAGTTGTAAAGAGTAGTGTCCATTCTTAGAAATAAGAAATTCTGAATTTTGATTATCAGAACTTTTAAAAATAACAGAAGCAGATACAAAATTTTCTGTACCTGCTTCTGTTATTTTGCCTGTAATTGTTTGTGGGAAAAAAACTTCGGAAAATAATATTAGAAATAAAAAAAAGAATCTATTCAAAGCTTTCAATGACTAGTTTTTTATTTTTACTTTTTATTTTCTTCTCATCTTCCATCTTTTTATTAAAAAGCTTCATTCCTGCTGCTTTTTCATCCTTTTGATCTACAGGAACACTTTGTTGTACCTGATCCTGTCTTACTCTAAGGTAGGCAATAATTTCACTTCTTTTCTTTTTCTCCAAAACAGCGTTTTCCTGTGCAGATATTGCTTTCTTTTTATTTAGCTTATCTTTTAGTTCTGTTTTTTCTTTTTCTAATAGTGATGGAGATATATTGGCGATCTTAACTATCTTGTATGCAAGATGGCCTTCCATACTGTTTGCCTCTAAAATTAAGCCCGGAAGAGAGTTTAATTTCCATGGACCATCAAAATAAGGGAGATCTTTGGTAAACCAGACCGTCCATACATTTTTTCTGAATTCAGCTGTTGCTTTCTGAGCTTTATATCCTAAAATTTCTTTATATTCATTTTCAAGTTTCCAGGGAATTATATTTAAGCTGTCTTCAATTATTGTATTTTCTTTAGAAAAATCTATATAAAGTTTTCCTTTAGTGAAGTCTTTATATAATTTCTCGTCTCCCTGATGAAGTGGGCTGTATATTTCTTTTATATTTTCCTGTTTTTTAAGGTTAAGGGTATCTTTAGCACCAAGCTTTGTATACACAGAAAAATCTTTAGAGACCGTTAAAATCTCATGATAAACAACTTTTGAAGAATCCAATCGGGTTGAAACTCTCTCGTAGGTAAATTCCTGGGAGAATATGCAAATACTAAAACTAAAGAAAAATATAAAAGAGAGTAAAACTCTCTTTTTTTTTGTTAACATACTTTTTGCCATCCTACTTGTACTAATTCATAATCTTCACTTCCCATTCCATCACTAAAGTATACTTTTTCGTAAACGGGTTTAAGTACACATCCTCCTTGTTTAATAGATTTTTTTACACCTGTTTTGGCGAATCCTAATGTTACTCCTGAGAAAAGTACCATCAATAAAATAATTTTTTTCATAGAATAATTTTTTAGTTTGAATTTCAAATATAATAATTAATTGAACATAAAATCTCAACGGCATGATTTTTAAGAAAAAAATATTATATGTATAAAAAAAAATAAATTTACCTTATTAAAAGATAAATTTATTTTACATATTCTATAGAATAAAGAATTCGTTTTCAGCTGGGATTAGAATTTATATCCCAACCCAACCATAAACAGGTTAGGCCTGTTATCATATCTGATTTCTGAGCCGGAAACTTTGTTGATGAAGTTTCTTTCGTCTTTACTGAAAGCTCCTTCATATTTTGCATTTACAATAAGCTTTTTAATTTCAAGCTGAGCACCGAACTGGTACCCTACTGTAAAGTTATTTTTTGCATTTTCTTTAAAATCGTTGTAGGTATTGTCTTTGCTTAAGTTAAAGCTTCCTACCGGGCCTACGAAAACCCCTAACATATTACCCAAAATGTTGTATCCTAAAAGAACCGGAACGTCAATACGATTGCTCTTTACGTCGAACGTTGTATTTTCTGTAGTGAACTCATTTTTGAAGTGAGTATAATATACCTCTGGCATTAAGAAAAGAGAAGTAGGCAATGCTACTTTTAATGAAAGTCCCACGTTGAAACCTACATTATTTTTTCCTGTTCCTTCAATCGCATCATTCACAGTTCCTTTAATATTGGACCATGAAGGTGAGCCTGTAGGAAAAATTAAATTGGCCTTACCTGCCAGTGAGATCTGTGCAGAAGCCCACATTGAAAACCCTATTAACGCTATACTAAGTACCTTTTTCATTATCGTCTAATTTTGTATTCTCAATTGTTTTGTTATTCTCAAGTAAATATTCTCTCAGCTCTTTAAACAGTTCTGAAGAATAAACGAAGTCAATCAGGTTTTTATTGCCTGCTGTAATAAGGATGTCTTTATTCCCTTCCCATTCCTTGATTCCAAGTCTTAGGTATACAATTTTCTCGCCAATCGTCATTACAGAGTTCATATCATGGGTATTGATGATGGTAGTTGTATTATATTCCTTGGTAATTTCATATAGAAGATCATCAATTACTTTTGATGTATATGGATCCAGCCCTGAGTTAGGTTCATCACAGAATAAATACTTTGGATTGTTTACAATTGCTCTGGCAATGGCAACTCTCTTCTGCATTCCTCCTGAAATTTCAGAAGGGTATTTTTTGTCTGCTTTGTCAAGATGTACTCTTCCAATAACCTCAAAAACTCTTTTCTTTTTCTCTTTATAGGTAAGATTAGTAAACATATCCAGTGGAAACATAATATTTTCTTCCACAGTTAAAGAGTCGAAAAGAGCACTTCCCTGGAATACCGTTCCGATTTCTGAACGAAGATGCTGTTTTTCATCGCGGGTCATTGTATTGATATCTTTACCATCAAACAGGATTTCTCCAGATGAAGGATCATATACATTCAGTAAGCTTTTAAGAAAAACTGTCTTTCCTGAACCACTCTGCCCAATAATAAGATTTACCTTTCCCTTATCAAATGTGGTTGAAATTCCCTTAAGTACTTCAACATCACCAAAACTTTTCTTAAGATCTTTTACCTCAATCATTAGCTTAATATTAATTGGGTTAGAATTAATTCGGAAATGATAATGAATACCATTGTCCATACCACCGCCTGTGTACTGGCTCTACCTACTTCCAGAGATCCTCCTTTCACAAAATATCCGAAATAGGAAGGAACTGTGGCAATGATGAAAGCAAAAACAGCTGTTTTCGTAAATGCATAATAGATAAATAAATTAGGCATATACATTTGAATCCCAACAATATAGTCGTTTTCAGTCCAGTTTCCTGTTAAAATACCGGCAATATAACCTCCGGCAATACCAAACACGATACTGATAGCAATAAGCAGAGGATTAAAAATCATACAGGCAATGATTTTGGGGAATATCAGAAAGTTGGGTGAATTAACTCCCATAATATCCAAAGCATCAATTTGTTCAGATACTCTCATTGTTCCAATACTGGAAGCAATATAAGAGCCTACCTTACCTGCTAAAATGAGACTGATGATGGTAGGAGCAAACTCCAAAACTAGTACCGCTTTTGTTGCATATCCTACAAATGAAGGTGGGATGGGAAATGATGAAGCATCAAAGTTGTTGAACATCTGAATAGCCACTACAGCCCCCACGAAGATTGAAGTGAAGACTACAAGTCCGAAAGAATTTACTCCCAAATCATTAATTTCCCTCATGAGCAGCTTCCAAAAAACCCTCATTTTCTGGGGTTTTTGCAGGGATTTTCCTAAAAGAATAATATATTCCCCTACTGCTGTGAAAAACTTTTTTAACATACCGCTAAATTAGACTTTTTTATTGAATTAGGCTAAGGTTGAAATGAAGACAGAAGCCCGGAAAATGTTAAAATTATCCTAACCTTAGCAATTGTGTTATTTTGCGTTTTTATCTCCCCCGATAACCAGCAAAATGGTTTTTAATATGATAACCAGATCCAGAACAAAACTCCAGTTCCTTACATAGAAGGCATCGGCAAGAACCCTTTTTTTCATTTCTACTTCCACATCTCCGAAGTCTCCACGCAATCCGCTTACTTGCGCAAGTCCTGTAATGCCGGGATTTACCATGCTTCTTAAGCTGTACCTTCCGATTTTAGGTTTATAATAGTTATCAACAGCCAACATATGTGGGCGAGGTCCTACTACAGACATTTCACCTTTGAGTACATTAACGAATTGTGGAAGTTCATCAAGGCTGGTTTTTCTTAAAAATTTACCAATTTTAGTAATCCGGGTATCATTTTCCTTAGTGGTACTGGTGGTTGATTCATCATTGACCACCATAGTCCTGAATTTTATACAGTTGAATACTTCTTCATGAAAACCATATCTTTTCTGTAGAAAAAAAACAGGCCCTTTGGAGCTTATCCGGATTAAAATAGCAATGATTGGGAATAGCCAGGTACAAACAAAAACCAATACAAATATGGAAAAAAAGATGTCAAAAGCTCTTTTCATCAGAAAATTGGAGTAATAATCCAATGGATATCTTGCCTGATTAAGAACAGGCTGAGTCTGTATATAAGCAAGGTCATAAAGGAAAAAATCACTCTGTGTAATACTCGGGATTAATGAAATGTGAACCTTATTGTCTTCTGCGAGCTTGAAAATTTCTGATTCTGTGCTTTCATTGTAAGAGTTTTCTGTAGAGAAAAACAGGGTGTGAATTCCGTTTTTTTTCCAGAAGTCAACCAGTTCTGCTGTACTGACGTTTGCGTTTTCATGTTCAAATATCCTGTATCCGTAATCCTTACGCTCGTTGAAAATATTTTTAAGAATCTCAGTAGAATCACTATTTCCTAAAAACATGATATTTCGGTAGTTTACCCCTAAGGATCGTAAATATTTAATAGAGAAATAGATGAATGACTTCACCAAAAAGATAAAGATGAACAAATAAAATGATAGCCAATAAATATCTGAACTGAAGAATACATTATTACTGACCTTCCCGATAAGCAGTACCCCAAGTATAAAGGATATGAAGTGAATCAAAAGCCTTTCCAGAAATAGAGTATAGGTAAGATTCCTCGGAATATTATATATTTTTGTTCTACCGCTGAGAAGCACCCAGAACAAAAATAATAAAACCAGTGAAAAACCATTCTGGTACCAGGATTCCTTATGATACTTCAGGCTTTCGTTTCTGCTTATAAAAAAGAATATGAAGATAGATGCAATAACCATGAGGTCAAGCAAAATAATGATCGATTTCAGGTATCTAGAGTATCGAATTCTCTGCATCTATCGTATATTATTACAGGAATGGCCAGCAAATGTACGTTTTTTTACGGTATATTCAGATATTTATGGGTCTGAACAGAAGCCTGCCATTCCGGATGTTCCAGAATGAAATCTGTAATTTTAGGATACATGTCATTTCTTTTGCTCCATTCACTCTGAAGATAAAGTTTACAGTTTTCAGAAACTTTAGCGGCCTGCTCCTGTGCAAATGCAAAGTCATGATTGTTGAAAATGATGACTTTAAGCTCATGAGCCTTTTGATAAATTTCTTCTTTTGGCAGCCCTGTTTTCTTAGGTGAGAGAGTAATCCAATCCAGATGTCCGCTCATAGGATATGCTCCTGAAGTTTCAATGTGAATAGTGCATCCAAGTTCCTTTAATTTGGAAGTCAGGATCTCCAGATTCCATGTAAGAGGTTCACCTCCCGTAAGAACGATGGTTTTACAATGTTTGGCTGCTGTTTCTGCAATTTCCACAGCATCCATCAACGGATGAAGCTCAGGGTCCCAGCTTTCCTTTACATCACACCAGTGGCAGCCCACGTCACAGCCTCCTAATCTGATAAAATAAGCGGCTTTTCCTGTGTGTGCTCCTTCTCCCTGTAAAGTGTAAAAATGCTCCATTACAGGGAGCATTTTACCTTCTTTTAATAAAATATCTTGTTCTTTATTCATTTTAAAATTAGTCGTTATAGACCGAAGTTTTATAAGCAATGATGGTGTTTTTCATCAACATAGCTCTTGTCATTGGGCCTACTCCTCCAGGAACCGGGGTAATCCAGCTTGCTTTTGCTGCACAACTGTCAAAATCCACATCACCGGCAAGGTAATATCCTTTTGGAGAATCATCGTCTACTCTTGTGATACCCACGTCCACAATTACAGCACCATCCTTAATCATTTCTCCTTTTAAGAAATGCGGATCTCCTAAGGCTGTGATAACGATGTCTGCCTTTTTAGTATATTCTTCAATGTCTTTTGTGTATGAGTGTGTAAGAGTTACCGTTGAATTTCCAGGGAAATCTTTTCTTCCCATCAAGATACTCATAGGTCTTCCCACAATTTTACTTCTTCCGATAATTACACAGTCTTTACCTTTGGTTTCAATATTATATCTTTCCAATAAGGTTAAGATTCCGAAAGGTGTTGCCGGTAAGAAAGTATCCATTTCAAGAGCCATTTTTCCGAAGTTTTCCGGGTGGAATCCATCCACATCTTTTCTTGGGTCAATAGCATTGATAATTTTTTCCTGATCTACCTGATCCGGTAAGGGTAACTGAACGATAAACCCATCTACAGCTTTAGACTTATTCAGCTCGTCGATTTTTTCCAACAATTCAGATTCCGAAACGGTACTTGGGAATTTGATTAAGCTGGATTGAAATCCTACTTCTTCACAGTCTTTTACTTTAGCATTTACATAAGCTTTGCTTGCTCCATTGTTTCCTACAAGAATTGCCACTAAGTGAGGTGCTCTTCTTTTGCTTGCCAGGATTTTTTCCACTTCAGCTTTGATCTCTGCTTTAATTTCCTTGGATACTTTAAGTCCGTCAAGAATTTCTGCCATTTTTACTTTTTACTTTTATTTAGATTTAGATTTTTTCAAATACCACAATATCCTGAAATTCATCGGCGCCTTCCTTTTCTACATCATTTCTCCAGAATCCTCCCTGTATTGTTTTCACTTTCAGGCCAGCTTCTTGAGCCATTTGATTCAGTAATGGAACACTTACAGCGATATTGGCTGCCGTTACTTTATCATCCATTAATTTGTAGCCTTCATACTGATGAGGGAAATGCATGCTGCCCCCTTCTTTTTTAGATTCATCATATAAGAAAAAGGTTGCCAGACATTGTCCGCCGTTCTTTAAAACTCTGCTGATCTCATTCAGGTATTGCCTGATTTCGGGAATCTGCATATGAGTGAATACGGAGAATAAAAATGCTTTGTCAAACTGAGCATCATGATAAGGAAAGGTAAAATTTTCCGCTTTCTGGCTGAAAGTATTATACAGATCATTATAAATCGGTGTAAACTTAAAGTTGAAATTCGAATATTTTTTATGAATGTGTTTGTTACACCATTTAATTCCTTTTTCTACCGCATCAAAACCATCATAAGTTCCTTTGTCTATGAATCCGGATAAGGCAACAGCCGTTCTTCCGATTCCGCATCCAATATCCAGGACATGGTCTGTATTCTTAAGATTGATATGTTTTTTCAGAGCATTCATCTGACGGATCCCGTGGGGAATAAAATCGCTGCTTCCCACATAAATGTCTCCTTTTTTAGGCTCGTTTTTAGCTCTTTTCCCGGTAATTCCTTCATAGAAATCTATAGGGAAATAATAGAGCTTTCTTCCTAAAAGTCTAAAACCTGGAGACAGTTTATAATAATATGACCGTAATGCAGACATCTGCTATTTATTTCCTTTATAATAATTAATCAATCCGTTCGTAGAGCTGTCATGTGAAGTGATTGTCTCATTGCTTTCAAGCTCAGGTAAGATTTTGTTAGCAAGTACTTTACCTAATTCCACTCCAAACTGATCGAAGCTGAAAATATTCCAGATAACTCCTTGAACGAAGATTTTGTGTTCATACAGAGCAATTAACTGACCTAATGAAAAAGGAGTTAATTCCTTGAATAATATTGAGTTAGTAGGAGTATTTCCGTGGAAAACCTTATAATTTAATAATTTATCTATTTCCTCGTCAGATTTTCCCGCACTTCTAAGCTCTTCTTCCACTTCTTCTTCTGTTTTTCCAAAAGCAAGGGCTTCTGTTTGTGCAAAGAAGTTGGCTAATAATTTATCCTGATGATCAGAAACCTTATTAGGGCTCTTAGCGTAAGCAATAAAGTCTGCAGGAATAAGCTCTGTTCCCTGGTGGATCAGTTGATAGAATGCGTGCTGTCCATTGGTTCCAGGTTCTCCCCAAATGATTGGCCCTGTTTCGTATTCTACAAATTCTCCGTTTCTGTCTACACATTTTCCGTTGCTTTCCATATCTCCCTGCTGAAGATAAGCTGCAAATCTGTCCAGATATTGAGAATAAGGAAGGATTGCGTAGCTTGTTGCGGCATAGAAATTACGGTACCAGATTCCTAAAAGTCCCATAAGTACAGGTACATTTTCTGAGAAGTCTGCAGTCTGGAAGTGTTGGTCAGTATCAAAAGCCCCTTTTAAAAGCTGTTCAAAATTTTCATAGCCTACAGCCAATACAATACTTAACCCGATAGCGCTCCAAAGTGAGTATCTTCCACCTACCCAATCCCAGAATTCAAAAATGTTTTCTTCTGCGATTCCGAACTGTTTCACAGCTTCAATATTAGTAGATAAAGCTACGAAATGCTTGGCTACATCCTCTTGTTTCCCTGCTTTAAGGAACCAGTCTTTTGCTGAGTTGGCATTCGTCATCGTTTCCTGAGTTGTAAACGTTTTAGAAGCAATGATGAATAGAGTAGTTTCCGGATTCAGGTTTTTAACAACCTCTGCAATATGATTGCCATCCACATTGGAAACAAAGTGAACATCCAGTCTTGTTTTAAAATGCTTTAAAGCTGAACAAACCATTACAGGTCCCAAATCTGAACCTCCGATCCCGATGTTTACCACATCTGTGATTTCCTTTCCGCTGAAACCTTTGTGTTCTCCTGAAATAATTTTTTCAGAAAAAGCTTTCATGTGATTCAGTACTCTTTTGATCTGCGGCTTAATATTTTCACCGTCTACCAAAATTTCACGGTCAGAAAAGTCTCTCAAAGCAGTATGTAAAACTGCTCTTCCTTCCGTTTCATTGATTTTATCTCCAGAGAACATTTTAGAAATAGCATCTTTTAACTGACACTCTTCAGCCAGCTGTAATAAAAGCTCTTTTGTTCTTGAATCAATAAGGTTTTTAGAATAATCGAAAAGGTAGTTGTCCTTTTGCAGGGAAAATTCTTCAAAACGGTTTGGGTTGTACTGGAAAAGGCTTCTTAGCTCAAGGTCATTAGATGCAAAATGTTCATCAAGGGCTTTCCAGCTGTTAGTTTGTATAGGATTTATTTTTGATAGCATGTTGTTGAGAATTTAAATTCAGAAATAATGTACGGATCAAAATCTTTAGAAATCCATAATGATTTATTTCTGATTTGCAAATTTAAGGAAAAATAAAACCTCAAATAAATTTGAAAGTGATAAATAACAATTTTTTAAAAACAAAACCTCAGAAATAATCTGAGGCTTGCTTTTTTATGTCTTTAAAAATGCTTTTTTGAATGTTACTCGTCTATTTCGTTCAGAATGTTTTCCAATTGTTTAGCTGGACGTCCATAAATATACTTTGTCCATAGAATAATGCTTGTCACCAGAAAAAGCGTTCCTATCAAAACAACTAAAATTAATGAATACTGATGGGTATTGGTGAGATCAGAAAGTGCTTTTCCTTTTTCTTCTAGTGTATTATAGATTACTAATCCAATAGTGAGCAGAAAATGAGGCAGGAGTAAAAACCCGAAAGACTGGTATCTTTCCATATTCAACGTAAGCTCATGGAAAATTTTCCAAAGACTGTTTTTAGTATTTCCTGTATAGAGCTCAGTCTGCTTGTAAAATTTATAGAATCCGTAAAGGTAATAAGATGATATAACAACCATCATCACATAAGACACATAATAAATAAGATACTGTGAAGATGGAAATTTAAACTGAAGAGGGAAAAAACCAATAAGAATGATCGCTAGAACCTGTGCCGGAAATTCTTTTTTCATGCTTTTCTGGATTTTCTCAATAGGGTGCTTGCTTCCCTTTAATTGTTCTATAGTGTCCGGAATATGAACATTGCTGTCTTCATTATTCCACTGTTCTTTTAATTGATCAAAATTCATAACCTGATTTTTTTATGATTTGCTGTATTTTTTCTTTGGTTCTGTTGAGTTTTACACGGGCATTGCCTTCGCTGAGTCCCAGGTTGTTTCCAATATCCTTGTGTGACATTCCTTCCATGAAATAAAAGATGACGGCCTTCTCCAGAGAATTCAGTTCCTGAACGGCACGGTAAAAGACTTCCAACTGTTTATCTTTTGTAGGATTGTAATCTTCCTGCTGTACTTCAAAATGATGGGGAGAGTCTGTATGGTTCTTCGCTCTTTGCTTTTCTTTCTTTAAATAAGTAATAGCAGTATTGATGGCAACGCGATACATCCATGTAGAAAACTCACTGTTTCCCTTGAAGTTTTGATAGGATTTCCACAGCTGGATAAGGATTTCCTGCTGAAGATCCTCCCGGTCTTCTATAGAGTCGGCATAGATCCGGGAAGCTTTGTATAATATACCTTTGTGCTGATTAACAAGCTTTAAAAAGGCTGTTTCAGTGGGAGTACTCACAATAGTTTCATGGTTGGGTTATTATTATAAACTGGATATAGGTTTTACTGTATATCCTTTTGCTTTAAGAAGATTGATGAGTCCGTTTTCGCCCCATAAATGTCCACCTCCTACGGCGAAGAAAGAGCTTTGTTTTTTCATGATTTCGGGCATTTTTTCTACCCATTTTGTATTTCGGTCAGTCAGCATTAATTTTTCCTGTTTTTTATTCATGAATTTAGGATCTTTAATAAGCTGATCCAGGTTTTTTAAGTTTTCATTTTTAAAGGCTTCCGTCATTTTTTGTGAAGCGATGGTGTATTCTTTACTTAATTTGAGCTGAGCTATCACCTCTTTCAGGTCATATGACTGTCCAATTGCATTAATTTGGTCATTAACCTTTTCCAGTCCGTTCACGTTTTTCTTATTTTTCAACGCTTCTTTTAGTAATTCAATTTCGTACATCTTCACTTCATTTGGAGGACATGGGATTGCTTTTGTGGCTACAAGGGCATAAAGAGCTTGTGGGCTGTGGCTGTCAACGTTTTTCAGGTTGGTTCCATAGTCGGCAAGTACTTTATCCAGTTCTTTTGCTTCCTCAGGAGTCAATTGTTCAGAAATTTTTTTATCTGCAACCATCATTTTCTGCATCGCAGCCATTTCATTTTGATCTGTGTAATTGATTTCCATTACAAAATTTTCAGCTTGATTAAGAGCTGTCCAGGTTTTAGGCTTTATCTCAAAATCTTTGTTGCATAAGATATGAAATGTTCCGGCAATGTAAGACGGTTTAGAAAGGCCGTTTCCGGATACTTCCCATAACAGGCTGTTTTCATTGTCTGTATTTTTATTCTGTGCAGTGGCTGTTGTAAAATGTATGGACAGTAATGCTGCGAATCCAAGTTTCATTAAATTTTTCATAGTATTTATTTTTTTTGATTTTCTGTTCTTTTAAACAGTAGGTAAGGGACACATTACAATCGTTACAGTTTTTTTTCAAAAAAATAAAAACCTCCCGAAATCAGGAGGCTGTAAAATCTAAAATTATGATGATAACCTATAGGTTAGGAGTTCTGTTCTGAGGTTTTAGGAATTCCGGATTTTTTAATTTTTCTTTTTCTTACGAAATAAATTACCCCAGCTGCAATTAATACGATAGGCCAAATGTTGATAAGCCCTACAATAATTCTTTGAATCAGGTAAAATCCATAAACAAGTCCGTTTTTCGCATCATGAATAAAGTTATATTTATATTTATTATCAATGCTATCCGTATTCGTTACAGCAATTTCTGCAATGCGTAATCTAGGTTCTTTGATATAGATGTCAACCGTACTGTACTTCAGGTTGTCAGCCATGCTCATGGTATTTAGCTTTTGAAGATTTCCTTCAGCCATATTATTGTCATCTAAGGTTACTTTGTCTTTGTTATTTTTTATATGATCAATATTTTCTGAAGTCTTCTGATTTCTTTTCGCTTCCAGTTCCGAATATCTGATATTGGCAGTAACATCTTCTGCGTTAATGGATCTTGAATTCAGAAATAACTTATTGGTATTGATGAATGTTAAAAATTCTCCAAGTTTTTCAGTAGGTATGCGTACCTGTATTGTGTTTTCACTCTTGTATTTTTTGATGAGCATGGCATCAGTGTCAGAAGTGTTGTAAGTGTCTTCATAAACTACATTACTCTGAAGATTACTTTTTGTAACAAAACCTCCAAGATCCTGCGCCGATTTTTCAATTGCAATAGTTGCATTATATACATCTTTTACTTCCATATTCACATCTGCAGTCTTGATGAACTGTTTGTCCTTTACTTCCATACTTGCAGCAGACGAAATGCTGTCTGATACTATGGCTTTAGAATCTGCTGAAGCTTCAGGTTCAACGCTGGTAGCCTCTACTTTTTTACATGAGTAAATTCCCAGTAAAAGAACGGCTGATAATGATAGTGTAATGTAATTCGTTTTCATAAAGTAAGATTTTGCTTGAGTCAAAGTTCAGCCACAATTCTTTGTAATGCTTGAAAATGAGGAGTAAAAAACTTGTAAAGAAAATATTCTGTTTTAATGATTTGATTATTAGTGTTTTGTAAAATATAACATGGTTTTGAAGTTTGTTTTCGGAGTAATTTTTGCTTATCTTTTTACAAACCAAAATCACAATATACCATTATGTCAAATACCTTTTCTAAAATCAGAAATGCGATTGGGCTATTCACGTCCATAGATTTTGATCAGCTAAGTGCTATTTCTCAAAAAGTAGATTTGCCCAAACTGATGCATAATTTTTCGAAGCTGGATGACAAACAGCTTTCCGGGCTTATGAAAATGCTTGATCCCGATAAGAAAAAGAAAGAGCTTCCCCCTATTGATGGAGATTTTTATGATATCTACCACACTTTAACACCTGAACAGCGTGAAATCCAGCTTAAGGTAAGAGCTTTTATGGAAAAAGAGGTTAAACCTTTGGTCAATCATTACTGGCTCAGAGATGAGTTCCCTTTCGAATTGATTCCGAAATTTCAAAAACTGGATATCTGTGGAGTAACTTATGAAGGATACGGCTGTCCGGGAATGCCTTTTCTGATGGAAGGAGTTATTGCTATGGAAATGGCAAGAATTGATGCTTCTATTGCTACATTCTTTGGAGTACAGTCAGGGTTGGCAATGGGCTCTATTTATATTTGTGGTTCAGAGGAACAAAAACAAAAATGGCTTCCGCAGATGCAGAAGTTTGAGAAAATAGGCGCTTTTGGCTTGACTGAACCGGAAGTAGGCTCAGGAGCGGCAGGCGGACTTACTGTTACCTGTAAGAAAACAGAAGAAGGCTGGCTTTTAAATGGTCAGAAAAAATGGATCGGGAACGCAACCTTTGCAGATCTGGTAATTATCTGGGCGAGAGATGTGGACAGCGGAGAAGTAAAAGGATTTATTGTTGAAAAAGATAATCCCGGGTACTCTGTTGAGAAAATTAAAGGGAAAATGGCGTTGAGAATTGTTCAAAACGGGCTGATCACGCTTAAAGACTGTCTGGTCACAGAAGAAAACCGTCTTCAAAATGCAAATTCATTCAAAGATACCGGAAAAGTACTGAGAATGACGAGAGCAGGAGTGGCCTGGATGGCAACAGGATGTGCAAGAGGTGCTTATGAAAGTGCCTTAGCCTATACCCGAACGCGAGAGCAGTTCGGAAAACCGATTGCTTCCTTTCAGATGATTCAGGGGCATTTGGTAGAAATGTTATCCAATCTTACCGCTATGCAGACTATGGTTTTCAGATTGTCTGAAATGCAGGATGAGGGAATTCTAAAAGATGAACATGCTTCATTAGCTAAAGTTTTCTGTACATTAAGAACACGCGATATTGTTTCCAGAGCAAGAGAAGT
>NZ_MAYF01000337.1 GCF_001684955.1 Chryseobacterium contaminans
TTCAGGTTGTATGGCAACCATTTCTTCTGGTGTTTCGTCTTTATGAAGTTGTAGCATCAGGCTCTCCAGCCTTGTAATTTGCCGGTCTATCAAAGGAAGTGTATCGGGATTCCATCCTTTTTTCAATGTCTTGGACGCTATTTTTAAAGTCGCTATTGGGGTTTTAAACTCATGTGAGATGTTATCCACAACCGTGTGAAGAACTTTTACCTGTTTTTGTTGTTGGATGAGGTTTCTGATTGTGAAAATATACAGGATAAGAACACTTACGAGCAGGATAACACAGCAGATAATTAAGAGAATAATTTCTCTGAAAACGAGACTTTTGATGTTTTCGATTTCAATTTCTGTTTGGGTATCAACATGGAATGAATCCACGTTATTAATTGTTTTTTCTCCTGTAGTTTCCTGAATGGAAGATGTTCTCCATGTTCCGATATTTGTAATAGCCGATTTTTTAACTTTATCTTTTGTTTCGTAAATAGTGACCGGTTGTTGCAGTATTTTAATGCTGTCAGGAAGATGAAGCAGTAAACTATATTGAATTCTTACACAGATAATGTATCCGTCTTTTTTTCGGCGCTCATTAATATAGTTCGTTAAATTATTCCCGGAATTTTTTTTGTCATCTATCAGGTATTTTATGAAATCCTCTTTTTTAAGTTTTTTGTGATAATAGTTGATAATCTTTTTTTGCAGAGAATCTTTTTCCGAAGTCTTAGCAGAGTGATTGTTCACTACCTGATCGGTATAAACTGAAATACCCTGATCTATGGATCTGTATATCTCCCTTTCTTTAACCTGATAGGTTTTATACATGAAATAAACCTGAATTCCCAACAAAAATAGGAAGAGTGTAGTGAAAATATAAATCAGGTTTTTGTTATTGGATATCATCGAAACAAAGATAAAACTTTCGCATTTCACTGATAGGGTATTTTTATCATTAACCTTTCATTAACCTGAGTTTTGTTTTAAGGCAAAAAAGCTGTTAACTCATCATTAACCGTTCGTTAACCGAAATTCTCCTTACTAATATGGACTTTTGCTCTGTAAACAAGGCCTAGTTCTGTTTCACATCATTCTTAAAAATGTAATCATGAATAAAACTCTTTTTTTTCTGTGTCTTCCCATGATGATGCTGGCTCAAAAACAAAAAATTGCAGGAACGGTAATGAATACCGAAAATGAGAAACTTTCAGCAGTAAATATAGTTCTGTACAATTCCAAAAACGAATTCATCAAAGAATTAAAAACTGATGGCAGCGGAGTTTTTATTCTGGAAGGTATTGATGAGCAAAGGGTAAAACTGGTAGTGAATAACAATGGATATTTATTATTTGAAAAGAATCTTGATCTTGAAAATCCAGAGGCATTACAGATCATTCTCAGAAAAGAAACTCGGGAAATAGAAGATGTTGTGATGACTAAAAGAAAACCAGTGGTAAAAAGAAAGGTGGACCGCCTGGAGTTTAATGTGGAAAACAGCAATATTTCATCACTCAATGCATGGGAAATCTTAAAGAAAACCCCTAATGTTACTGCCAATAATAATGTGTTAACGGTGAAAGGAAGCACAGGGATTTTGGTCACTATTAATGATAAAAAAGTAATGCTGACAGGGGATGAACTTAAAAACCTTTTGGAAAACACTCAGGGAGATGAAGTGAAATCTATTGAAGTCATTACCAATCCACCTGCAAAATATGAAGCTTCAGGAAGTGCTGTTCTGAATATTGTAATGAAAAAGAACAAGATAGAAGGCTATCGCGGGATAGTGTCTTCAAAATATATTCAAACCCAGTATGCAAAAGCAGTTTTCGGGCTGTCGCAATATTATAAGAAGGATAAGCTCTCCGTTATGGCAAGCTATTATAAGGGAATGGGGACTTATTTCCGTGAAGGAACTGATTATGTCCGTTATCCTGAAAGTGAAACCACATGGGTGAGTACGATGAACAGGAAGGATAAAAACACTAACCAGAATACCCTGAATTTTAATGTGGAATATGAGTTGGATAGTTTAACCAATCTAAGCCTCAACTATTCAGGGTATTTTTCACCAAAATCCTATGGAATTTACGATGTACCTACATTAATCTATGATAACCGGGATATTGTAGAGTCTCATTACAGAACTCTTAACGACCATGCATCAAGTTCCATCAATAATTCGGTTAGCTTTCAGATAGACAGAAAATTCAATAAAAAAAGCAGCCTTACCTGGATCAATTACTTCACAGGAAATAACACAGATAAATATCAGAATGTAAATACTTATTTAAATTTTGCAGGTCAGTCTCCAAGAGAAGAACATTTTATGACTCGGAATGATGCTGATGTAAAGCTATATTCTACTCAATTGGACTATCAATGGAAAGGAGAAAAGCTGGAAGTGGAATCGGGGGTTAAGTACAGCTTTGTAAAAACGAACAGCAAACTTGATTTCTCTGATAATGAAAATGGACTGATGCAGTTCAGACCCGCAAAAAGCAGTGATTTTAATTATAAAGAGCATAATTTCGCCTTATATTCCTCACTTTCCTATAATATCGGACAATGGAATTTTAAAGGAGGACTTCGTGCTGAAATGACGGATCTTGAAGGAATTGTTTCAGAACCTTATAACCATAATAAAAATAACTACTGGAACTTTTTTCCAACTTTTTACGCTCAATATACCACAGAAAATAAGCATGAATTTGGGCTCTCATATGGAAAAAGAATCAGTAGACCTTTCTATTCATGGCTGAATCCGGCAAAATCCTATTACAATCTGTTTTCCTATTTTCAGGGAGATCCTGAGTTAAAAGCAACCATTATTCACAATCTTAACCTTTCGTATTCCTGGAAAGACTGGCATGTTGATCTGTACTATCGTAAAGAATTATATCCGGCCATGGAAATCTCATATCAGGTACCCGAAACAAATAATGTAGTTTATAATTTTACCAATATCGAAAAAGGGCAGGCATTTGGGACAAGTTTATATAAAAGCTTACAGATAAAACCATGGTGGAATCTGGTACTGTCTGAAAATCTGGAACACAACGAGAATTATTTCAATGGAGTTGATGGAATATTACATCAGAATAAAGTATGGAACTGGATGTCTGATATTTCTACCAGCTTTACTTTAGATAAAAATAATGACTGGAAAATGGAAATAGGACATCGATATTTCTCTTCTGGAATCCAGGGGCCTTTTAGGATTTCCAGCAACTGGTCTGCCTATTTTGTGATGAACAGAAAGTTTTTCAATAAAAAGCTGGAGGCAGCATTGATAGTGAATGATATTTTCAAAAGCACGCGTCAGAAAGTTGTTACCAAATATGCCAATCAGGATAATTATTTCCTGGATTATACAGATACGCAGGGTTTCACATTGTCATTGAAATACAGTTTCGGAAACCAATCTGTGAAGAATGCTAAAACCATCAGAAAAACATCTGAACAGGACAGGCTTTAACCTGAGAAACTAAGGTTGGAAGTTGGAAGTTTGAGGCTGTCTTTAGGCATCATAACTATGTTAAAATACAATCAGTTGTTTTAAAAAGACAAAACAGCTATTACTTATGACTTTCATAAATTCCAGCTCTATTTTTCCATCTTTTTAGAATATTTTAAATTAAAAACTAATTATCATAAAACATTATTATAAAAGAAATTATCGCTTGATGTCACATTTTCGCTATTTTTGATGCTTATCTAAAAAAGAGATCATTATGAAGAGAATTTTTTCCGGAATGCTGGTGGTTGTTTCATTACTGCAACTTTCTGCTCAGGAATTGTATATGCCGCGAAATATTAAAAAAGCTTATGAAAAAGGAACCCGTGATATTTCTGGTGCGCCAGGCAAAAATTACTGGCAAAATAAAGGAGTTTATAATGTTGACGTAAAAGTAGATGCTAATACAAAGATTGTTTCCGGAAAAGAGACCATAGTTTATACCAATAACAGTCCGGATAATCTTGATGAATTGGCAATAAGATTTGTAAATAACCTTCATAAGCCGCAATCTCCAAGATCCGGATCGGTTTCCAAAGGCTTTCTGTCCACTGGGTTGAAAATAAAGTCATTCATCGTAAATGGTGAAAAATATGATATCAATAGTGATGATTGGGGAACTGTTGAAAAAGTAAAATTAAAATCTACCTTAAAATCAAAATCAAAAGCTGAGGTTAATATTGAATGGGAATATCCGCTTTCTGTACAAAGTGGGCGAGAAGGGCAGATTGATCCTGAAACCTTCTACGTAGCGTATTCTTTTCCTAGAATTTCTGTATATGATGATTATAACGGATGGGATATGCTTCCACATTCAGACAGGCAGGAGTTTTATAATGATTTTAATGACTATAGCTTTGCCATTACAGCCCCAAAGAACTATGTAGTATGGGCAACCGGAGATTTCCTGAATCCGGAGGCTGTTCTTCAGCCTGAATATTTAAAAAGATATAAAGCTTCATTGAAAAGTGATCAGTTAATACATATTGCTACAGAGCAGGAAATGAAGTCCGGAAAAGTTACCCGACAGAATAAATGGAATGTCTGGAAGTTCAAAGCCAATCATATTACAGATTTCTGCTTCGCCTTAAGCAATCATTATGTATGGGATGCTGCCAGCGTGCAGCTGAAAACCAAAAGAGCAAGTGTTCAGGCAGGATATAAAGCAGGAGCAAAAGATTTTGAACATTATGTAGATTGGATGCGTTATAACTTGGATTGGTTTTCGAAAAACTGGCCTGGGGTAGAATATCCTTATAATGTAATGACGGCCATTCAGGGATATGCAGATATGGAATATCCAATGATGATTAATGATACCAGCATTCCGGATGACCTTCAGGATGCCAGGCTTACAGCAGACCATGAAATTGCACATACCTATTTTCCTTTCTACATGGGAATTAATGAAACAAGGTATGCCTTTATGGATGAAGGGTGGGCAACCACTTTGGAATATCTGATCGGAATTGATGAAAATGGGGAAGAGAAAGCAAAAGATTTTTATAAAAACTTCCGTGTAAAAAAATGGATCAATGATCCTTCAGCAGAACAGGATCAGCCCATCATTACAATGAGCACACAGGTAAGCGGTTCCGGGTACGGAAACAATTCATATGTGAAATCCTCTCTGTCTTATCTTGCATTAAAGGATTATTTGGGAGATGAATTATTCAAAAAAGCATTACACCATTATATGAATAACTGGAACGGAAAACATCCGGTTCCATGGGATTATTTCAATTCAATGAACACTGGCTCAGGAAAAAATCTGAACTGGTTCTTCCAGAATTGGTTTTATACTAATAATTATATTGATTTGAAAGTTTCCGGAGCTTCTCAAATGAACGATTTACTAACAGTGAATGTAGTAAATGTAGGTGGGTTTGCCATTCCGTTTAACGCGATACTTTCATATGAAGATGGAACTACGGAGACGCTGCACTTCTCACCGTCTGTATGGGAGAAAGATCAGAAATTGACAGATCTTGTAATTCCGATTAAGAAAAAAGTGAAGTCAGTAAAGCTGGATGGAGAGATCTTTATGGATTATACGCCTGAAGATAACAGTAAAAATTTATAAAAGTAAAAGCCTTCAGACTCTGAAGGCTTTTTTATTTAAAAATAGGCGGTTAACCTCAGTCCTAGACTGATATAATTGATTTTTTCTTTAGCAATCAGGTTATTCAGTTCCTGATCCAGCTCGGCACTTTCTTTAATTTCATCACTGAAGTGATATCTGATTGTAGAGTTAATCTGATTGTAATCTGTGTAGAAAGTAAGACCTAATCCCGGATTGAACTTATAGGTCATTGATGCTCCTGTATTCCAACGGAAAGCCGGCTTAGGTTTATATCTTGCAATCTGAAGTTCGTGATTGGGTGTGTCTATTTCATTTCCTTTTACAAACACTTTTCCACTGGCAGTGGCAGCGTAGCCACCTGTTAGTTTTAAAGTGAGTTGCCATTTATCCGAGAATTCATGAGAAAAATAAGGACCTATTCCGGCAGATAAGAATCCCATAGATTGTGTTTTAATTTCATGGTCACCAAAATCCTGTCCGTCATCAAAAGTTATTCTTTGAGATTTAATAGGAAAACTGCTGAAGGTGATATCTGCACCCACACCCCATCTTTTTGAAAAGAAATATGCTCCTTCCAATCCGCCTTCAAAACCGGTTTGCTTTTTATCATCCAGCTCAGATTCTCTAAGGAAGTTAGTGGTGCCTAATGCTGTACCCATCTTTAAAGAAAGAAAAGAAGGGTAGTCATTTCCCTGTATTCTGGATAGGATGCTTAAATTATCTCCCTTGTTCTTATATATTTTATCAATAAAGAAATAACCAAGTTCTGTGGATATAATTCCGATTCCGGCGCCGGCAAGAATATCCGGAACCCAGTGTCTGTTATTTAAGTTTCTTCCAAGTCCTGTAATGGTGGCAGAACCATATCCTGCAATACTATACGCCGGGTTTACCATTCCGTATTCTTTGTGAAGGAAGCTGGCATTGGTAAAAGCCATTGCAGCATGTCCTGATGGAAAAGAATTGTTTTTAGATCCATCCGGACGCTCAACTTTTGCTGTATATTTAATGGAATTAACAAGAAGTCCCATAATCACTAAGCTGGCACCATAAGATAGTGTGGCTCTTCCAATATTGTTTCTGCCCTTTACACCTCCTAGTTTTAAACCGTAAACAGCTACTGCAGGGGCGTACTGAAGATAATCATCATATTTGACTTTGAAGTTGGGAAGATATCGGTTTCTTACCTCACGGATATTCTCTTTTTCTCCCCATGTAGCTGCAGCAGCAGTAAAAAGGATAGCAGGTGCTACAGACTTCTTTACCCATTCTTTCTTAAAAAAAGGAGTTGATTCTTTTATTGGAGAGTTGGCATTAATGAAAGCAATGTCCTGTTGAAGGTTACGAGACTGAATAGTATCTTGGGCTTTATAACTACAAAAGTGGAATAAAATTCCTGATATAAGAATTATTTTTTTCATCGTGGGTGCCTCCTTAGTTTAAAATCGCGTAAAAATATAAAAAAAATCTATCCCAAAAATTGAGATAGACTATTTTAATAATTTTATAATATTTTGTTGATATTGTTGCTTACCTTAGCCCAGCTCTTGGTCCGGATGCGGATACAACAGCCTGCATTCTTGTTTTTTGGTTAGCAGAGAACATAAACATTGCTTTATCATCTACGTAATCCATATAGTTCATGAACATTTGAGAGCGGCTTACCCCTCCGCAAACTCTATTCAGTGGATATGTTGGAGTTCCGTAGTTAGGGCCAGGAGAAGTAGGTGTGTCATTAGAGTAATCTGTCTGGCAGCCTGTGTTAGATGATCCCCAAAGGTGTGGGAGATTTAAATAATGTCCTACTTCATGGGTTACAGTTCTTCCTAAATTGAATGGAGCGGAAGCACCTGTTTTTCCAATATACTGATATCCTATTACAAGGCCATCATACCATTGTCCAGCATGTTCAGGATAGTAAGCGTAGCCTAAAGTTCCAGGTTGGTTATTTTCGTCAAGTATGGAATTAACAACCCATATATTCAGATTTTTATTCACATCAGTAGCATCAATACCACCAGTGCTTGCTTTTTTCATTTCCTCAAGATCAGATCTCCAAGCTGTTTTTGAGCTCTGTTTACGATTAGTAGCTACTAATTTGAAACGGATTTTTACATCACCAGCTGCTGAAGGTTGAAACGCTGAAGGAATTTTAGAAATATCGGAATTGGTAGCGCCATAATCAGCGTTTAGTACTGCAATTTGTTCTGCGATTCTTGCATCAGAAACATTTTGAGTAGAAGTGTTATAAATTACGTTAAAAACAACGGGAATTTCAACAGTTCCATCTGCAAGTACTTTTCCTACTTTGAGATTTTCTGTAAATCTTTCTGTGCTGGATTCAATATCCGCTATTTTTTGCTTAAGTGAAGGATTTTTCAGAAGCATTGCCTGTCTTATTTCTTCTGATGGGCATTTTCTCTGGGTAGCTGTTAAAGCAGTAGGAGTAGCTTCTGAATTTGTTGATGATTCATTTTGGTTTGTCACACTGTCATTGTTACAGGCTGACAAAAAGCTCAGAACAAGAGCTCCAAAAAAAAGTTTTTTCATATCGTTATAATATAATGTGGTTGAGGGTGTGAAATTATATTATTTAAAATTAATATGCAAATTATTTGATTGATTATTTGATAAATATTTACATTATAGTGTGTTTGTTTGAATGTATTGTAATATAATTGGTTAAATGTTGTATTTTAATCAATTTTAACGTATTGTTTTATATTTCACTTTGATGTGTATTTTGTAATAAAATAATTTTATGTTTTTTAAATTTTAATAGAAAAATTTTTACATTAAATTGGTCTTATATATCCATGTGTTAAAAGCATTTCTAAATCTCAGTAGATACAGTGGTATTCTCAGATTTAATATCTATTTTGATCGGATGAATGCTAAAGTTTAAAAGAAATAATTGTAAAAAAAATCTATCCCGAATTGAGATAGATTTTAAATATTCAAAATTGTATTTGTTAGTAAACTCTTAACCCTGCTCTTGCTCCGGTAGTTGCCACTACAGATTGCATTCTTGTTTTCTGTCCTGCGGAGAACATAAACATTGCTCCATCATCTACATAATCCATATAGTTCATAAACATTACAGATCTTTGTACTCCACTACATGTATTGTATAATGGGTAGGTAGGTTTTCCATAATTGGCTGTTGTTTGTGTTGGCGTATCGCTTACAAGGTCATTTCCACAATTAGTATCTCCCCAAATATGTCTTAGGTTTAAATAGTGTCCTACCTCGTGAGTTGCGGTTCTTCCCAGGTTAAATGGTGCAGAGGCTCCTGTTTTACCAAAATATGGTGCTCCAATTACAACACCGTCATTCCATAATCCTGCAGATTCAGGGAAGGTTGCGTATCCAAGAATAGTGCGACCTTGGCTTGTCATTTTTCCTACAACCCAAATATTAAGGTAGTTGGTAGGATTAGTTGCATCAATACCGCCTTTGGATGCTTTTTTCATATCGTCATTAGTGGACCAACTTGTTTTAGAAGTAGATTTTCTAATGGTATTCACTAATCTGAATTTTACTTTTGTATCACCTGAACTCACGGATGCAAATTCAGAAGGGATTTTGCTGGCATCACTGTTTGTTCCTGAATAATCAGCATTTAATACTGCAATTTGTTCGGCTATTCTTGCATCGGTAACATTCTCTGCAGTAGTTTTATAGATAACATTTACGACTACTGGGATTTCTACAGTGCCATCTGCAAGGACTTTTCCAAATTTTACACCCTTGGCAAAGTTCTCTGTATTAATTTCCAGGTCTGTAAATCTTTGTCTAAGCTCAGCATTGTTCTTTAAAGCTTCCTGTCTTATTTCTTCTGAAGCACATCCTCTCTGTGCTATTGCAGCAGACACTGTAGGTTCATCAGCCGGAGCTTCGTTTTGATTGGAAACATTATCGGTGTTACATGCTGTCATCAAGCCGAGCATAAGAGCTCCAAAAAATAGTTTTTTCATATCCAAATTTTTTAATTGAGATGTGAAATTAATTTTTTAAAAATTGATATGCAAGTGTTTTCTTTATTTTATTGAATTATTTGTATTTATTGTGTTTTTTATTTGTGTTAATTTTAAACATTTATTTGTTTTATTATGTTTTATTTAAAAAAAAATAGAATTGATTCTATTTTTTTATTTGTTTTATTATTTTTGTGTAAATAATTAGTAAATAAATCTATTTAATAGAAAAATATTTATTTTGTTTTTAATTGGCAAACCCATTTTTAATGGCAAAAACAGCCAGGCCTACACGGGTTTTTAAATCCAGTTTTTCGCATAACTGATCCCGGTAACTTTCCACTGTTCTTGGGCTGCAACACATTCTGTCTGCAATTTCTTTATAGCTAAGCTCTGTTACGGTATATTTTAGAAATTCTTTTTCCCGCTCTGAAATCTTTACAGAAGTTTCAATGTTATTGTTATTAAGATTGGAAAATATAATCTTTGAAGCCCATTCAGGATAAAAGAAACCATCTGTATTTAATCTTGTAAGTGCCACTTCCAGGTCTTTTGGATGGGTATTTTTTAAAAGATAACCTTTTGCTCCGTTTTTAATCATTTTAATAACACTGTTATCGTCACCCTGCATGCTGAGTGCCATTACCTTGATATCCGGGTGATTTTTAGTAACCCAGGCTGCCGTTTCAAAGCCGTCCATAATGGGCATGCTGACATCCATGAGAATAATATCCGGAATGATATTTCCTTCTTCAAATTTTTGAATCAGATCTTTACCGCTTTCACACACGTAGACAACCTCAAACTCACTGAAGTTACCAATAATCCCTTCAAGGGCCTTTGCAATAAGGATATGATCGTCAACAATTACAATTGTTTTTTTCATGACTGTTTTTTTAAAATGATATTAAGTTGGGTACCTACATTCTTTTCACTTTCAAGAAGGAAATCGGCACCAATGATTTCTGCTCTGTTTTTCATATTGGTAAGACCAATCCCGTTAGACTTTTTTTGTGTTGTATCAAATCCGATTCCGTCATCACGAATGGCAAGTTCCCAAAGTATGTTCTCAGAAGTGTTTAAACTGATAAAAATATTTTTGCAGTGAGAATGTTTTATACTGTTCTGTATAAATTCCTGCGTGATTCTCAGCAATAGATTCTTATGGACAAAGCCAAGATCCAGTTGGTCAAAATTATGTTCAAAACTGATAAGGCATTTTTTTAAAGAATTGGTGTTATCAACTTCTTCCTGAATTAAATGTACAATTTCTTTCTGGCTGATATTATCATCTGTTAATGTTTTTGAAAGACTACGAAGATCCTGCAGGGATTGATTAATGATCTGCGAAACCTGGTCAATTCTATCACTGGCCTCAGGAACCTTATTCTCATAAAGCATTTGTTGAACGTATAAACTCACCAATGTTAGCTTTTGTCCGATATTATCATGCAGTTCTCTTCCAATTTGCTGCATGGTAGCCTGCTGAATCTCCAGTTGGGTAGAAAGAAGTTCTCTTTGGTGGATCTCGTTTTTCATTTCTATCTCATTAAGATATTCTTTCTTTCGCTGCCTGTAGTTTCTGATATAGATAGCTACAGCAACGGCAAACATTACAAAGAATGTATTAAAAAGAATGATCGTAATTATTAATTCTGCTTTCCCCATATAAATGAACTTGCAAATAAAAGATACATGATAGTTCCGGAAACCTGAAAATAAGCAAAATATAGATCCCAAATATCTCTATATTCCCAAAGAAGAGACATGAAGGTCATAAAAGGGAGTGTTCCTATATAAAAAAGAGTATTACCCAGATTGATATAAAACATTCTATTGGTACTGAATTTTAGGATTTCCGTTGAATTGACCTGCTTATAATATTCCATCACTACAAGCACCATCAAAAATATACAGCCTAAAGTATAATTGGGAGCATACACCACTTTTCTTTCTACGAAGAATGATAATTGTGGAATAAACGCAGCAAAATATAACAAAGAGAAGATATAGAATAGTTTTGGTTTTTTTAGAGACTTTATGGCATATAACCAGTAAAAGAAAATAAACTGCAATGGCATTACAAAGTAGTTGTAAAAAATAATTCTATCAATACGTAGAGCCTCCTCAAACCATTTCACAGACGATTCACATAGAAAAATGGCAATAAGGTATAATGCGAAAAGTTTCCAATGCAGTTTTTTTTCACGGTGAAAATAAATAATGGATACTAAAGCCGCTATAGCCTCTCCGGTATACATAAATTGTGAGAAAAACCTTTGGAATTCAGTCATAGTTTATAATAAGTTTCTTTTAATTAATATTAAAGCATTCCCAATGAACTTGCGGGCGGAGATAAAGTTCCCTGATTTTCTCCCATGTCTTTGGAAGGTGGATTCTTTCCACGGGCATAAAGCGCTGTGCTTATTGTTTTTCCCTTAAAGTTTGGTAAAGCATGAAAGTCGTAATTGATAACTTCGCCTTCTTCACCCTCTTTTTTCATAGTAGGGATCATGACAAGGGTATGTCTTTCAGAATACTCTTGCGGAACCGGGTGGCTTTCCATGATATCCCAATTCTCAATTTTCGGATAGGCAGCATAATAAAATCTGATTCCCAACTCTTCTTGAGTATACTCGGGATTTATTTTACTGGCCTCCTGTTCTATCTGATTGATAAAGTTTTTCAGTTTCGGAAGATCAAACCAGATGCATTGAGCATCAGTTATTCCCATTTTTTCGTTGATAGCAGTCATTTGGTTCTGACGGTAATTGTCAATAAGAGCTTTAATCAGATCATTTGACATGACTCCTGATCCCGAAGGATCGTGTTCATTGGTAGATTCTGTTTTCATAACTTAGTTTTATAATGGAATATCCGTATTTCCGCAAATTTCGTAAAAAAATACGGGAGAAAATAGAGTTAGGAATAGGGAATTACACTGTTATTTTTACCGTATTTTTACGGGTTGTGTATTTAAGGAAAAAGATATAGGTAAAACTAAGCGGTATTTCATAAAAAAAACGGAGAATTGCTCTCCGCTTTACTTTAAATACAAGGGTATCTTCTTGGATCTCTGCAAATCATTCCTGATGTACAGCATAAGCCGGTAGGGCAGTTCCAGTTTTCATCACATTCAATGATAGGAAGAAGCAATCCGCCTTCAATTTTCTTTAATTCTTGTCTTTTTAATTTTTTCATACTGATTTTGTTTAAGTTATTAATTTGTTTGAAAGGTGAATTTAATAATATTTCACGTCAAAAAGATATAAATTTAAAAAAAATTGAATGTTCATAATTTATTTTTAGAATTACAGAACTGTAACTGGGATGTAAAAGTCTTATAAAAAATGAGTGCCGCAGATTTCTCTACAGCACTCATCTACAAAAATTAATGTATATGAAAAAAACTACTTTATTCTTTTATTGTTCAGTGGGTCTGAATACCAGCCCTGTTTCTACAAAGTAATCCAGGGTAATTCTGTCACCGTCATTCACATTCCCTGCAAGGATTTCTTTAGACAGTTTATTTAATACTTCCTGTTGAATTACTCTTTTTAGAGGTCTTGCCCCGAATGCCGGATCATACCCTTTTTCCATCAGATAATCTACTGCATCCTGAGTGAAAGTCATAATGATGTTGCGTTTTGCTAACATTTCATTGAACCCTCTCAACTGATACTGAACGATTTTTCCGATTTCTTTCTTTCTTAAAGGTTGGAAAAGTACAATCTCATCAATTCTGTTCAGGAATTCCGGACGTAATGTTTGCTTCAGCAAATCAAAAACTTCATCTTTGGTCTTATCTACAATCTCCTCCTGGTTTTCCTCGGTTAGATTTTCAAAATTCTCCTGAATCAGGTGTGAACCTAAATTCGAGGTCATAATGATGATAGAATTTTTGAAATTCACTACACGTCCCTTGTTATCTGTTAAACGTCCATCGTCTAAAACTTGTAACAGTGTGTTGAAAACATCCGGGTGAGCTTTTTCAATTTCATCCAGAAGGACTACGGAATAAGGTCTTCTTCTTACGGCTTCAGTTAATTGCCCACCTTCATCATATCCAACATATCCCGGAGGCGCCCCTACCAATCTGGAAACACTGTGACGTTCCTGATATTCGCTCATATCAATTCTGGTCATATTGTTTTCATCATCAAATAAGAATTCGGCAAGTGCTTTTGCAAGCTCAGTTTTACCAACACCGGTTGTTCCTAAGAATAGGAATGATCCGATTGGTTTCTTATCATCGCTCAATCCTGCTCTGTTTCTTCTGATGGCATCCGCTACAGCCTGGATGGCTTCATCTTGTCCTACTACTCTGTGGTGAAGTTCAGATTCCAGATTCAATAGCTTATCTCTTTCAGATTGCAATAATTTGGTTACAGGGATGCCGGTCCATTTTGCAATTACTTCAGAGATATTCTCAGAAGTCACTTCTTCTTTGATCAGTTCATTCTGATGATTCTGCATTTCCAGTTCAACTTTAGAAAGCTCATCTTCTTTTTCACGAAGTTTTCCATATTGGATTTCCGCTACTTTGGCATAATCTCCTGCTCTGGAAGCTCTTTCTGCTTCTAACTTCAGGGATTCAATATCTTTTTTGATCTGGGTAAGATCTTCGCTTTTCTGCTTTTCTTTCAGCCATTTTGCATTGATTTCATTTCTCTGTTCAGAAATTTTAGCAATGTCTTCTTTTAAATGGTCGATTTTTGTTTGATTGCCCTCTCTTGAAATAGCGGCCAATTCAATTTCCAACTGCATTAATTTTCTGTCTAAAACATCCAGTTCTTCCGGCTTGGAGTTGATTTCCATTCTCAGCTTAGCAGAAGCTTCGTCGATAAGGTCAATCGCTTTGTCCGGTAAAAATCGGTCTGAAATATATCTTTGAGACATTTCCACCGCAGCAATAATTGCCTCATCTTTGATTCTTACTTTATGGTGAGCCTCATATTTATCTTTAATTCCACGAAGGATGGAGATTGCAGATTCAGTATCCGGTTCTTCTACCATTACTTTCTGGAATCTTCTTTCCAAAGCTTTATCCTTTTCAAAATACTTTTGGTATTCATTTAAAGTAGTTGCCCCAATAGCTCTTAATTCACCTCTTGCAAGGGCTGGTTTTAAGATGTTGGCAGCATCCATCGCGCCTTCACCACCTCCGGCTCCTACTAAAGTGTGGATCTCATCGATGAAAAGAATGATCTGTCCATCAGATTTGATTACTTCATTCACTACAGATTTCAGACGCTCTTCAAATTCTCCTTTGTATTTAGCTCCGGCGATCAAAGCTCCCATATCCAATGAATATAACGTTTTATCCATCAGGTTTTCAGGAACGTCACCACTGATGATTCTGTGCGCAATTCCTTCTGCAATAGCTGTTTTACCTACACCTGGCTCTCCAATAAGGATAGGGTTGTTTTTTGTTCTTCTTGAAAGGATCTGTAATACTCTTCTGATCTCTTCATCACGTCCGATTACCGGATCCAGCTTTCCTTCTGCAGCTAACTCGTTGAAGTTTTTAGCATATTTATTTAAGGATTGATAAGTTTCTTCTGAACTTGCAGAAGTCGCTTTACTTCCTTTTCTTAATTCTTTAATGGCTCCTTCCAGTAATTTCTTGGTTACGCCCATGTCTTTCAACATCTGGGAAACTTCAGAACTGGTTTCTATAAGGGATAACCATAAATGTTCAATCGTTACATATTCATCACCCATTTTTTTAGCGATGTTGGGGGCATCCAGCAATACCTTATTTGCTGATTGTGAAAGATAGATATTGCCGCCTTGTACTTTAGGCAGTTTTTCTAAATTTTCACGGTTTCGCTCTCTTACTAAATTAGCATCAGCTTCAGATTTCTTTAATAGGAAAGGCGATATATTTTCATCCACCTGGAAGATTCCTTCAAGGAGATGTTGAGGTTCGATACTTTGGTTGCCAAATTCCATAGCAACTTGCTGTGCTGCCTGGATGGCTTCTTGTGATTTTACAGTATATTGGTTTAAGTTCATATTTTCTATATTTTTGGTAATGATTCGTTCTAAGTTTAGTTTTAAAAAACATCAAGAAACTAAATTTTAAGGCTCAGTTTCTTAATGCCTATCAATTATTTAATCATGTAATCGATGACTGTATCGCAAAAACTGTTCAATTATTAAATTTACAAAAAATATGGACAAAATTTCCGGAATATGTATTTTTAACGATAATTTAACTTGACAGAATTTCCGATTCTGTAAAATTTTCTCTGAAATTGATGAACATTCCGTCAGTCTTGAACTTCAGACAAGGAACACAGATTTGAAAATGAATGAATTTGGCTTTTTCAAATGCTTAATTTATTTCAGAATAACTACTTTTGCATTTTTACAAATGGAACTTAAAGAAAAACAAAGGAAAATATTAGACGTAGCCGTAGAACTTTTCAAGGAGAAAGGGTATATGGGAAGTTCAGTGAGGGATCTTGCTACGAAGCTAAATATCAAAGCTGCATCACTATATGCACATATCCGTTCGAAAGAAGAAATTCTGGAGTGGATTTGTTTTGGTATTGCACAGGAGTTTTTCGATGAGCTTCAGGAAGTAAAAAATACAGATATTGCTCCAAAAGAAAAGCTGAATTTATTTTTGGATAAACATTTGTCAGTTGTTCTTAAAAACCGCGACGTTACTCATATTTATTCCATAGAATGGAGGCATCTTGAAGAAAGGCTTTCTGAGTTTGTAGAATTAAGAAAAAGTTATCAACAGGAAGTGGAAAAGTTAATTTCCGAAATTTACCAGGCTGAAAACTGGGAACTGAAGTCGCCATCATTTACCACCAGATTTATTCTTCATACTTTAAACAATTCCTATTTCTGGTTCAAAAGAAGTAGTGATTCTACTGATGAAATTACTGATGAAATAAGGGATAAGATCCTTTATGGGCTTTTAGGAAATCAAAAATAGATAACATGTTCTTTGTCATTGACTATATTGAATCTTCGATTTCTGATGAAGGAAGAATATCGGTATAATTCTCGCAGATTACACGGATTACGCAGATTTTATTGAGCTCAATCAATGATTTAAATAAGTAAGCAGGGGGGCATTCTGACGAAGAATCTCATCATTTTTTGTTATTCATTTACTTAGATTCTACGCTCCGCTTTCTTCTGCTCTGATTAACGCAAGTATGCTTTTCAATTGATGTTTAAAATTCTTAGAGCTTTGTAGTTACACTTTAATCTTCTGTAATAAAGTTATTTAGAATCGTTCAAAATATGACGAAAATCATAAAAATTTTGCCAGATTCCAAAATGTTGTTAAATTTACACCTAACAAATGTTAGTTAGTTTTATGGATTTTTCAGTTGAATATCTGGAGCTGGGTCAGTTGAGACAGCTTCAGTCCGACCGGTTAGTAAATCTCATGGGTTATCTGAACGAGAAGTCGGAATTTTATAAAAGAAAGTTTGATGAATTGCAGATATCCCCACAGGATATAAGGACGATTGAAGATATCGCGAAACTTCCAATTACTTACAAACAGGATTTAAGAGACCATTACCCATTTGGTTTGTTTACAGTTCCTAAAGCTGAACTTCAGAGAATTCACTGTTCAAGCGGAACTACAGGAAAACCAACAGTGGTGGGATATACCAAAGAAGATGTAGATCTTTTTAGCGAAGTAGTGGCAAGATCATTAAATGCTGCCGGCGCTAAACCGGGAATGCAGTTACATAATGCTTATGGTTATGGGATTTTTACAGGCGGATTAGGACTTCATTATGGAGCAGAAATGCTGGGAATGAGTGTGCTCCCTATTTCAGGAGGAATGACAGCCAGACAGGTAGATCTTATTGTAGATTTTAAACCGGAAGTCATATGCTGTTCACCATCTTATGCTCTAACTATCGCTGATGAATTTGCTAAAAGAGGAATTTCTGCCGATGAAATTAGCCTAAAGTATGCCGTATTAGGATCTGAGCCGTGGACGGAAATTATCAGAGGGCATATTGAAGAAAAATTAGGCGTTCATGCGACTAATATTTACGGTTTAAGCGAAATTATTGGTCCTGGAGTTTCCATGGAAGATTTTGAGGAAAAAGGAGGTTCTTACATTTGGGAAGATCATTTCTATCCTGAAATCCTGGACCCGATCACGAAAGAACCAGTTCCTTTTGGAGAAGAAGGAGTGTTGGTGATTACCACTTTAACGAAAAAAGCGATGCCGCTTCTTCGTTACTGGACGAATGATATTACCAGTCTTTATTACGATGAAAATGCCAAAAGAACTATGGTGAAGATGAAACCCATTGTGGGCAGAGCAGATGATATGCTGATCGTGCGAGGAGTAAATGTATATCCAAGCCAGATTGAAGACGCATTTTCTCATGTAAAAGGAGTGGTTCCTAATTACTATCTTACCCCTGTTGAAAAGGAGCAGATGTGTGTCGCTTTAGATATTGATGTTGAAATTGATGATGAATGGGTAAAGGCGCAAAAAATAGAAGCAAATACCGATGATTATTTTAATTTTGTCGGAACCTTTGGAAAAAATATTGAAAACGAAATAAAAAAGAGAGTAGGCATCACTACAAAAGTGAAAGTGCATGCTCAGGACAGTTTGCCGAAGTGCGAAGGTGGAAAAATTAATAGAATACTAAAAAAATAATGAACTCATTTTATAAACTTAAAACTGTAAGGGTTCAGAAGGACACTCCAGATGCGGTAAATGTTGCCGTAGAGATTCCTGAAGAGCTGAAAGACAAGTTCAGGTTCAAGCAGGGGCAGTACCTTAATTTCCGAATGATGATTAACGGAAATGAGGAAAGACGTTCTTACTCTATCTGCAATGCTCCAAGTGAAAAAAGCAACACCCTGGAAGTTTTGGTGAAGTTGCTTGAAAACGGAAAAGTATCAGGATATTTTAATGAGCATCTTCATATGGATGAAATGTTGGAAGTAATGCCTCCAATGGGAAGCTTCAATACTTCTTATCATCCAACCAATG
>NZ_MAYF01000338.1 GCF_001684955.1 Chryseobacterium contaminans
ACGGTAACAGGAAGAATTATGGATGATAATGGTGAAAGTTTGAAAGCTGTAACCATTGTTAATATGTCTACGGATAAAAAAGCTTATTCCGATTCACAAGGGATTTTCTCCATTGAAGCTAATCCTAACGATGAGCTGAGGTTTGTAAAAGAAGATTTCAGGAGAGTTTCCAGGCGGGTTCTTACGGATGGAATTAATCCGCAATTGTTAATTACGCTCTTTCAGATTCCCAAAGATGTTGGAGAAGTAAAAATTGTAAAAAAGCTTTCGGGTGATTTGGAACAAGACTCTAGAATCGTTACAAAAGTAGATAAAGGAGAACAGGTAAAACAGGCGGTAGGCCTTCCGGAGCCTGTTGGCAAAATGAGGGAAAAGCCGGCAGAAGTGAAAAGTGTTCTTTTACCTATGTTACTGGGAAATCTTAATGTGCAGGGAGTTTATGATCTGATAAGCGGTAAGGCAAGAAAGCAAAAAAGGCAATACAGATATGATGACCTGCAGGAACATATTGCCTGGGTTCGAGGCAGGGTAGAAGATGATTATTTTGTCAAGGCAGGAATTCCCGCAGATAAAATCTCTGAATTTATTGAGTTTTCATTTGCCGCGAAGCCTCAGGTTGACGTATGTAAAAGCCAGAAATCTGTCAGGAGCCTTATTGAGAATGGAAGAAGTTATCCCGGTTTTTATTGAAAGGCTAAATAACAGGCATAAATAAATTAGGGGATGTGAAGTGTTAATAAAATCTTAAAATAGTGGAACAGAAATTGCTGTAATGATCTCATAATCAAATCAAATTCACAAAAATTATGTATAAAAATATTATTGCAGTGGCGGTGGGTGCTTTGGGATTTGTCCTTGGCCTTGGCTTTTTGGGCAATGCAATCAAAAACAGAAATAAATCTGATAATACCATTTCTGTGACAGGATTGGGGACCAAGCACTTTACTTCTGATTTGATTACCTGGTCCGGAAGCTTTTCTAAGAATAATTCCGATCTGAAATCAGCTTATGATGAATTAGCTCTGGACAGAAAAGTGATTAATGATTACCTGATTTCAAAGGGAATAAAACAGAATGAGATTGTATTTTCTTCTGTAGATATTCAGAAGCAATTCAGAAGTTATAATGATTCTAATGGGAATTATGTACAGGGAGAGTTTTCTGGCTATAATCTTACTCAAAACGTATCAATAGAAAGTAAGGAAGTAGGCAAAATCGAAAATCTTTCCAGAAATATTACTGAAATTATTAACCGCGGTATTGAATTTACTTCTTCGTCACCTTCCTATTTTTATACAAAACTGGCTACAGTAAAGCAGGAAATGATTGCCACCGCTACAAAAGATGCAAAAGAAAGAGCTGAAAAAATCGCAGAAAACTCTGGAAGCAGCTTAGGAAGTCTTAAAAAAGCAACGATGGGGGTTATTCAGATCACAGCTCCCAACTCAAACGAGGATTATTCTTACGGTGGAACATTCAATACCTCTTCCAAAGAAAAAGAAGCAAGCATCACTATAAAACTTGAATACGAAGTAAATTAACCGTGATAAAAAAATAAAGCGCAAACATCTGTGAAATCTTCGAAATCTGTGGTTCACTTTCTTATTCAATTAGCTTTTTTGTTTTCAAAAAAAATAACGCCGGAAATACTCCGGCGTTCTATATTAAGGATAAACAATATCGCAAATTTCAGTTTTAATCTCCTCTACATTTCTAGGTGAATAATTGGCCAGCAACCATAAATTCAGAGACTGTTTCCCTTCTCCATAGCTTGGCTGTATATAAGTAGTATCAATCAGGCCGAAGTTATTTCTTTGGTAGAAAGAATAGCGTCTTTTAGCATCATCATTCAGGTCTTCAGGTTCAATTTCAAGAATGATCCTTGGATAGTTTTCCAATAAATGCTGCATAATATGAGATCCTAGTTTTTTGCTTCTGAAAGTTTCAAATACTTCAAAATGTTCTACAAAAACAAAAGAGCTCAATTCCCATAAGATGAGGTAGCCTATGGCTTCAGATTCATGAAGTATAGACATGAATTTAACATTTGGATTTGAAAATAGCTCCAAAAATTGTTTTTGATCTCTTTGTTCGTCTATAGGAAAAGTATTGGTATAAGACACATAGATTCCCTGAACTCTATGATCTTCAGCGGATGTAATAGGTAAAAATTCCATAATTATAAATCAAAGACACTTGGCCTTCTTGTGATGAAAATATCTTTAATCCACAAAGTAAATGCCAAACCCAGATAGATCAGAAAGAAAAAACCGGCTGTAGCAAACGTAGAGTAGATGAAGAAGATCCTTAATTTGGAAACGGGAATTCCTAGCTTGGCGCCCATCCTAGTTAGTACACCAAACCATTCTCTCTCCATTTTATGACGGATATTACTCAGCATTTCAAGATTCTTTTAAAAGTTTAAATCCAATACTGCAAGTTAAGCAATTTTTTTCGTCACATGAATTTTTATAGTGATAAATCAGACTCTGGCTTTCTTGGGCATTGGTTATAGATACTCCAAGATTTTTCCAATTCAGGGTTATTGAATTTTTTTCAGCGGGAATTTTCTGATAGAATTCCATAATCTTATCCGCAATTTCTTCACTGTGATATTTATGGTAAGTATATTTTAAAGGAAGAATGGTATTTAGAATGAGGAGGTCCATAAAATCCTTACTCAAAGTTTTAGGCTGTACTTTGGAAATGGTTCCGAAATTAAAATGACAATCCCAGTATTCCGAAGCTTTTACAGATTTGAAAATATCATACAGTTCCTCAATTCGTTCTGCTTCCATAATTTTTGAAAATAGATTTTGTTGCCGATAGAGATCAGCCAGCTGAGATAAACGTATTGTTGGAAAATTCGGAGGCCTCAATCTTAAAAATTTAGGATGAAATATCAGGTCCGGAAGTTTGAACTTTGCTTTAAGAAAATCAAATTCCCGCTTCCATATTTTCATTTGTCCATCCCTTGGAGTTACGAGCCATCCTGAAATTCCAAACAAGAGTGCTTCAAGCTGCAATGTGTTTTGTCGGATCTTATTGATAATACTGTAATCCACACTTTCAGCAATCTGTCTGAAAATATGAGCATTCACTTTTAATCCGAAAGAATAAGCAAGGCTGTGGAATAAAACGGCTTCAAAATTATTTTTATAAATAACTAAACTTTGTTCAAGCTCAACAGATTTTTCTTCCAGCTTTTTCAGAATATTTCCTTCATGAAAATTGATGGGAATTTTATCTTTGTTAAAAATATTCTCACAGGGAATAAACTGATTTCCGTTGATTAATCTTTCGTATTTCCAGATTATACTTTCGTCAATATAATGTTTCAGTTCGAGGGTAGGAACTTTCTGATCTGAAAGTTCGTTAATTTCAGTGTCATGCTGAAAAACAACGTGAAGAATAATGTTTTGATAATTCGGGTCCTGAGAATGATTGTGGAAAATCCAGTCCGAAGAACGGATATGCAGTTCTATATTTCCGGCAAGAACCACATTGTTGATTTTGATTTTTGAATCGAGAAAATCCGGGCCGGCATCTTTGTTCCATTTCCCGAATTGTATAATTTCAACGGAATTTCCTTCAATATCCTTGAAGTCAAAATATTTGAAAACTTTATAGTTCCAAAGATATTGAAGTAATTTTTCCGTCATAGTGTGACGATAAATATAATAGAAATATTATACTTTCGTCAACTCCTTTTTAAAATTTTCGATAGTTGTTCTATACATTTTCTCATATATAGGAAGAATGTTTTTCAGATCGAATTTTATAGCCTGTTCTTTCGCATTTTCTTTCATTTTGGTTAAAAGATCTTCATTGCTTAGCAACTTAATAGTATAGTTACTCATGGCCTCTACATTCCCGATTTCTGCTAAATATCCTGTTTCTCCCTGAATATTCACTTCAGGAATTCCTCCTGCATTGGAACTGATAACCGGAGTATACGCTGCCATTGCTTCCAATGCCGCCAGACCAAAGCTTTCCTGTTCTGAAGGAAGTAAAAATACATCAGAAAGCTGAAGAATTTTATAAAGATCATTTACTTTCCCCAGAAGACGGATTTTGGAAATAAGATCCGGGTTTTCTTCAAGGAACTGATTCACTTTTTCCATATCAGGACCTTCACCAATGATGATAAGTTTGGATTTTACCTTTTTCTCAACATTTTTAAAGATCTGCAGCACTTCATCCACACGTTTTACAGGACGAAGATTCGATACGTGGATCAGGATTTTCTCATCAGGATTTGCAAACTGAGTTCTCTGGCATTCCGTGCAGTCATCAAATTCAGAATTATCAATAAAGTTGGTGATCACCTGGATCTCTTTTTTGATATTGAAAAACTGAAGAGTATCTTTTTTCAGACTTTCAGAAACAGAAGTAATGGCATCTGACTGGTTGATAGAAAACTCTACTGCATGTTTATAGCTCGGATGCTGTCCTACAAGAGTAATATCCGTTCCGTGAAGAGTCGTCACCAAAGGAATATCATTATTGTCTTCCTGTAGCATTTGTTTCGCTGTAAATGCAGCATATGCATAAGGAATAGCATAATGAGCATGTAGCAGATCCAGTTTATATAGATTGACAACCCTGTAGATCATAGAACTTAACGCAATATCATAAGGCTGATATTGGAAAAGCGGATACGTCTGAACATTGACCCTGTGAAAGAAAATATTCGGATTGGTAATGTCTAATCTCGCAGGAAGAGCAGAGCTGATGAAATGTACTTCATATCCTTTATTGGCAAGAGACATTCCCAGTTCTGTTGCTACAATTCCGCTTCCACCATAGGTTGGATAGCAAAGTATGCCTATTTTCATTAGATTATCGTTGTTTTGATGTTGTTTTATTTTGTGCTCACCGGGGAGACAGGATTAAGATCTATACCCATTCCCGGCTTTAGCTGATCGTTTACCACTACAGGAAGCCTGCCCCAGATCTTTGTTTTTCCGTTTAAAGCATCTGCTGTGGCATTCATAGAATCGTCATTGTTTTCATATGATACCAAAACCGTTGAAACTTTAGACAGATCAATATCTTTTAAAGCATAAGCACTTCCGAATACATTAAGAATGACGTTCTGATTTTTAGTAAGATCAGCAAGTACTTTTTTAGATTCTGAAGATATTTTATACGGTTTATAAGCTGTTGAATTATCCTTATGGAAACCTACAATTACTGTAGATCCTTCAGGAATGGTATTGATCTCACTTGATTTTTTAATGATAATATTAGATCCCATTCTATTGGCGAATGTCTGGTAAGGAGCCTCTTCTAAAGGTACATAATAAACCTGTTTTCCAGCTAAAGGGAGCAGTTTCTTTTCATCCTTTAATAATGTTAGTGCATTGGAATAAAGATTCTGTACCAACGTTTTATGAGACTCATTATTCAGATCGGTATTAATATTCTCCGGATTTTTGGGTGAGTATTGAGTAAGTCCTAAGAAATATTTTGTCAATAAAATTTTCTTTACACTTTCCTCTACTCTGGATTGAGAGATTTCTTTACTGTCAATAGCTTTCTGAATTAGCTTTTTACCTTCGGAAACCCCCTGAGAGAAAAGCATAATATCATTTCCTGCTTTAAATGCCAGGGCATCTAGCTCTCCAGGTTTGTATTTGTTAGCAACAGCACCCATATTTAAGGCATCGGTGATAATTAATCCTTTATAACCCAGTTTATCCTTCAATAATCCGGTGATGATATTTTTAGACACAGAAGCAGGAATACCTTTTGCAGATTCTAAGCTTGGAACATATAAGTGAGCCACCATAACCCCACCAATACCTTTATCCATTAAAGCTTTAAATGGTGCTAATTCTGTAGCATTAAGTCTTTCCATATTATGAGGAACCACCGGAAGATCAAGGTGAGAATCTGTGCTTGTATCACCGTGACCCGGGAAATGCTTAATGGCGGCTAATATATTATTATCCTGAAGTCCGTTAGAATAGGATAGGGCAGAATTAATAACATTATCCACTTCAGAACCAAAACTTCTGTTACCGATGATAGGGTTGTTCGGATTGGTATTTACATCCACTACCGGAGCAAAATCCCAGTTGACTCCCATTCTGTGACAGTCTTCTGCAATTTTAGCAGACATCTGATAGATTAAATTTTTATCCTGAATTGCCCCTAAAGTCATTGCCCATGGGAATTTATGTGCCGTTGCAATTCTCTGGAATAAGCCCCACTCAGCATCCATTCCGATCATCAAAGGAACTTTGGATTTCTGCTGGAATTCATTAACAAGATTGATTTCTCTTGCAGCATCATCCTGCATCAGGATTAAGCCTCCGATTTTATCATTAGTAACAATATTTCTTACCTGATTGATATAATCTTCTCCTTTATTGGTATAAAGAGCAACAATAAAAAGCTGCCCCAGTTTTTCATCCTGTGAAAGATTTTTATACGTTTTTTCAACCCATTGCTGAGCCTTTTTCAGATCATCTGCGGATGCATTTTTAGGTTTATACTGGGCATTAACCTTAGGACTGATCAATGCTGCAATAAAGAGTGAAGTATATAATAATTTCTTCATGACTTTTTGAATAAGAACAAAAATACAATTAAAAAAATTGACAAAAACAAAGATTTTGAAATTTTTGGTATATGATTTGAATACGCAATATAAATAATAACTAAACATTTATAGAAATGAGAAAAATTCTTCCACTTATATTATTAGCCGGTTTAGGATTCTTAACATATAGCTGCGATAACAGTAACGATGATCCGGTTGTGGTAAATCCGGGAAAGGATAATGATACTTTTCCAATTATGATGGATGCAACTGGAGCGTTTACAGCTGCAAACAATTATACGTTAACAGCTGATATTAATATTCAAGCTACTGATGTAGTTCTTGTATATAGAAAAGAAGGTAATATGTGGCAACAAATTCCTAAAACCTATTATATTGATGATGTAACTGGTTTACCAACAAATAGAGAACTAGATTATAACTTTAAGTTCAATAGTAGTGAGGTAAATGTTGAAACAAAAGCAAATTTTAATCAGGGAACACAAATGACATCTGCAGAAACAGCTAAATATTTGAACAATCAAACGTTCAGAATTGTATTGGTACCTGCTGACCCTGCTAAAAAAACAGCAAAAGCAAGTAATAGCGTTGACTTTAGTGATTATAATGCAGTAGTTAAGTATTATAACATTGATGAATCTAAAGTTCAAACAATCAATGCTCACTAATTAAGAAATATCTTTTCAGTTTTTTATAATTAAAAAAGCTCCGGGAGTTCTCTTCCGGGGCTTTTGATTTTAGAATAAAGAAGTAAGAGAGATTTGATAAAAACGTTTTAAAGGGCAGAGATCATTATCAAAAGCTGAGAGTTGCCATAATCAAACCTGTTAGGTTTATACAATCACTCAAAAATCAATAACAAACCTTTTTAATACATTTTACTTTTTCTCAGTTAGAATTATTGCTAAAAGAAATTGTACCATATTCAATTTGATTATTCTTTCCAACTTTAACACTGACCTGAAAATACAGTTTATGAGGTCGTTACTGTTACTATCTGTAGAAAATATCCCCAATAAAAAAGCTTCAGAATTCATTCTGAAGCTTGTATTTTATCTAGTTATCATTGTCATCAAGCAGATGTCCAAAGAAATCTTTTTTTGTTTTTAAATAGCCTTTACTAATTTCGTTAGCCGGAATTTGTAGCGGAATTCTTGAATTGAGATGAACATTGCTGTCTACCACATATTTTACCTTTTCAGGATTATTGGTCAGAAGATTGACGTCTTTTACATCCAACAGGTTAAGAATTTCGATAGCTACTCCAAAATTTCTGTCATCTGCAGGAAGTCCAAGTTCAAGATTAGCCTGTACTGTATCAAGTCCTTTTTCCTGTAATGAATATGCCTTTAATTTATTGATAATTCCAATATTGCGGCCTTCCTGACGAAGGTAAACAATAATACCACCGTTTTCGTGGATGTATTTCATGGCTGCATCCAATTGCTGGCCGCATTCACATTTTTTTGAATGGAAAACTTCTCCGGTAATACATTCGGAATGGAAACGGACATTAACAGGTTTTGAAAAATCTGTATTGTCTGCGATGATGGCCATATGAGGCATCCAGTCGTTTTCATTTTCGGAGAAAGCGATCATTCGGAAATTGCCGTGTTCTGTAGGAACATTGGCTTCCGCCTGAATTTTAATCATTGATAGTTCAATTAGTTTTTAACTTCCTGGTAAAGCATCTTCAATTACAGAAATATTGGTTTTTAAACGTACCAAGTATCTGTTAAGAACTTCATCATCATCTTTTTCAAGGCTTTGTCTTTGCTTTTGAATCTTTTTATATGATTTTTCGAAGCTTTTCAACGCTCTGCTTTTACCTGTAGAATTATTGGCATCAATAGCATATAAATAATTCTGAAGACTGTATTTCAAACTTGTGATCTCATCGTTAAGCCCATTGTTTTTGAACTTAGGGAAAGTAGAGATGATATTTGAAATCTCAGAAGCATTTACGTTTTCTTTGATATTGATATTAAAACTCTTCTTTGAGCCTCTATCAGAATCAGAGCCTTTTGTATCGCTATAAAAGTTGTTTGACAGCGGAGAAAGGTTAAGCTTTTCCGTTGCACAGGAAGATGTTAATATTAGTAATACTCCAAAAAAAACTAGTCTTTTCATTTTTGTTGCCCTTTTTGATAAAGGATTGGGTTAAGACTTTCATCGTTATACATTTTCATTTGTTTGTATACTTTCATCTTAACATTACCGTTTTCAATATCAGCAAGCAACTGATCTATAGAAGTTGATAGGTCTTCTTTCTGAGTAAGCAAAACATCCAGTTTAGCCTGGCAATTGTTTCTGTGTTCTTCAGAAGCGGATTCTCTATTGGCTTCTAATGACATATGATAAACCTTTAAGGCAAGAATTGATAATCTGTCTACTGCCCATGCGGGAGTTTCCGTATTTATCTTTGCTTCAGGTTTAGGAGTTATATTTTCAAACTTATTAAGGAACCAGCTGTCAATATATTCTACCAGATCAGTTCTTTTCTGATTGGAGGCGTCTATTGTTCTCTTCAGTTGAAGGGCCTCAGCCGGATCAATATTTTCATCTCTAATAATATCTTCCAGATGCCATTGAACGGTATCAATCCAGTTCTTTGCATACAAAATCCGTTCCAAACTATCTTTTTCGAACGGGTTATTAATTAGAGTGTTAACGTCATCAGACACGTGATAGTCTTCAATAGATTGATTGAAGACTTTCCATGCAGTCTCAGTAAATTTCATTAATTCTAAGGAATTTTAGTTGCTTGAAGAATTATTGTTTGTTGAAGACGATTTGTTTTCAGAACCTGGTTTATCTTCTTCTTTTACCGCATCTTTAAATTCTTTGATTCCTGAACCTACACCTCTCATAAGTTCCGGAATTTTCTTTCCTCCAAAAAGCAATACTAAAAGTATAGCTACGATAAGGATATGTTGCCAAGATAAGGCAAGTATTGTTAGTGTATTCATCTCTTAAAATTTTTGCAAAGTTACACTTTTTTTAATATGAAATCCAACCTAGTGGATCAACTGGAGTACTTCCGTTCCATACTTGGAAATCAAGGGTATAGGCGCCATCAAAATCCTGGGCTACAGTTCCTACTGGGGTTCCAGCAGAAACCTGCTGTCCTTTGGAAACACTTACTCCTCCTAAGTTGGAATAAATGGTAAAGTAACTTCCATGTTTAATGATTACGGTTTTTGTACCGTCATTGTTTGCCAGTACTGAAGATACAGATCCCGGATATACTGATTTTGCACGCGTACCTGATGGTACAGAAATCTTAATACCGTTATTTTCTTCCGTAATGTTTTTGAAAACCGGGTGTGGTTGTCTTCCGAAACGGTGAGTAATACGTCCGGCTCTGTCTGCCGGATATCCTAACCTTCCTCGGCTTTCTGCAAAACTGCTTCCTGCGGAGGTAGTAACTCCATAGTTTGTCATAGCTTTTGACTCAGCGGCTTTTTTGTCTTCTTCTTTTCTCTTGGCAAGTGCTAATTCGGCAGCTCTTGCTGCAGCCAGTTTATCAGCCGCTTCTCTGGCTTTAGCTGCGGCCTCATCTGACGCCTTTTTAGCTGCCAGCTTTCTTGCTTCGTCTCTCGCATTAGCTTCTGCTCTTGCTGCCTCTTCATTACGCTTTCTTTCTTCTTCCGCTCTTTTTGCTGCCAGTTCAGCTGCTTTTTTAGCTTCAGCTTCAGCTATTCTTCTTTCTCTCTCCAAGGCTTCAGCTCTTGCTTTGGCTTCCGCTTCAATTCTTGCTTTTTCCCTTTCAGCCGCAAGCTTGGCTAAACGTATTTTTTCAGCTTCTGCTTTTCTTCTTGCTTCTTCTTCCGCCTTTGCAATTCTGATCTCTTCAGCAATGATTGCTCTGATCTGTCCTTCAAGCGCTTTGGATTGAACTTGTTTTTGCTTCAGTTCAGCAGTAAGTTTTGCTTCGTTCTTTTTAAATTCAGCTACCAATTGCTCTTTTTGAGCTCTTTCCGCATTAATCGTTGCCAAATCCTTCTGCTGGTTGATCAGAAGATTTTCTTTCTCTTTTACTGAGTTTTGTTTTTGGGCAATTGTTTTTTTGATTTGATTGGCAGCATCAGTAATTTCAGCTGCTTTTTTATCCTGATAATCTGAATATTGCTTTAAATATTGTACTCTTCGGATCGCTTCACCCATGTTTTTAGATGAAAGAATGAAGGTTACTTTGTTCTGTACCCCTTTGTTTTTATAAGCATTTACCAATACCTCAGCATAATTCTTTCTCAAAACAGCCAATTCTTTATTTTGGCGGTTGATCTCAAGTTGTTTCAGATAGATATCGTCTTCAATAAATCTCTTTTCTTTTTGAGTGTTATTATAGACTTTTTCTCTTAAGACTAACTTTTGGTTAACGCTTGTAAGATAGGCTATGGAAAGTTTAGATTCGCTTCTTGTTTTAGCTAAATCCGTATTTATTTGTGCAATTTGTTTTTTAAGTTCGGCATTCTGCTTCTGCAGTTGTTCTTTCTTCTGCTGTCCCTGGTGCAGTCCGAACATAAGAACACCTATTAAAAAGCTAAATTTTTTAATCATTTAATCTCAATTTTCTTATAACTGGATGGTACAGAATAAGGTGTTTCCATCCTCGAAAAGTCAAATTTCGTGTTTTCCAGTAAAATTTGACTAGATTTTGAGCCTTTTATAATTATTTTAACATTTTGCGGGAGGCGAATTCCGTTGTATTCATTCCAGTCACTGTAGGATATTTCAAGTTCATCCGGAGATAAAACATCCTTTAGGTTGACGCTCAATAAATCATAATTGGTGTCATACTGCAGTGCAATTTTATATTCCCTGTTTTTCTCATCGGTTACAATTTTCTGGTTTACATTAGAAACCATTTTATATCCTTGTGCATTTTGAGTAAGTGTAAACTGAGAGTCATTAATCTTTACAAAAGTTCTTCCTAATAGGATTTTTTCAAGAGCTTTATAATCAATGAAATTAACATTCAGTAGATTGTTAAGGTAATCAAAATCGGAATCAATATAGGTTTTACTTGTCTTATCCTGCCCTTTTATTCCTTCAGGAGTTGCAATTCCTCTGGCCACATTCAGGAAAAGAGCTCTTAGATTCATCCAGACCTTTTTGTCATTTTCAATGTAAATGGTTGCATCCAATGTTGGAATAAAACTTCCGGTTTCTACACGAACCTTGCTGTCGATTTTTATTTGTTCAAATTTAGGAGGAATCAATACATGTTCGTAAAAGGTAAGCTTATCTCTTACAGGCTGGTTTGCATCTTTTGGATTATTGCTGTTTTCTGCAGTTTTTATACTGTCTTTAGTATTGCCTGAATCATTTTTTATGGCATTACGGGTTTTACAGGATGATAAAGCAAGAAGCAATAATAGAAATGGGATCCAATTTTTCATGTATTTATCTTTTTTAATTAAAAAAATACGGTGCAATATTAACGCCAAACCACACAAAACATTTTGTGTGGTTTGGTATTATCTTATTTAAGTTAAAAACTTTCTGATTTTATTTATTTGGAAAGGAAATCTAAAACGGAATAGTCTCCTAATGAAATTTCTCTGGCTACTCCAAAATATTGAGCGGAATTACCAATCATAGAATTGGAAAGGTTTCCATGGTTAATTCTTGTGTTTTCCTGAATCAGGGAGTTTTCAATATTAGAATTTACAATAGTTGTATTATTCCCTAATGAAACTCCGGGACCTACTTTAGAATTGGAGATTTTTACATTCTCTCCAATGAAGCATGGTGGGATGATTAATGAATTTTCAATTACTGCAGAAGCAGGATAGTTAGCCATTTCAGCCTTTTCATAGGCAAGGATCTTGCTGTTGGTTTCTACTGTAGCATTTTTGTTCCCACAGTCCATCCAGTCGTTTACTTTCCCTAATGTAAATTTAGCTCCTTTCGCTCTCAGATTCTCAAGAGCCATTGTTAACTGATATTCTCCACCGTTTTTAATATCATTGTCCATGATATAGTTGATTTCATCCATTAGTTTTTCAGCACTGTTGAAGTAATAGATCCCGATAATGGCAAGATCTGAGACAAATGTCTGTGGTTTTTCCACAAAGTCAGTAATAAAACCGTAGTTATCTAATTTTACCACTCCAAAAGCAGATGGATCTTCAACGCTTTTTACCCAGATTACTCCATCTGAGTTTTTATCCAATTGAAAATCTGCGCGGAAAAGAGTATCAGCGAAAGCAATGACAACATTTCCCGTCATGGATTGTTCTGCACATTTAATGGCATGAGCCGTTCCAAGTGGATCATTCTGGTAGTATAAACTTCCTTTTGCTCCCAGTTTTTCGGCAATTTGGATTAAAGATTTTTCAATCTCAGGGCCAAAATCTCCGATAATAAATGCTACCTCTTCAATTTTTTCACCTGCAACTTTAGCAATATCTTCCACTAATCTCTGTACGATAGGTTTACCAGCGATAGGAATAAGTGGCTTTGGAACTGTTAATGTATGTGGACGTAATCTGGAACCACGTCCAGCCATTGGAACAATAATTTTCATAGATGATATAACGATGTTTTTTGTTTAAATGTAGTGTATTTTGGGCTAAATATAATAATTAAAATATTCCTAAAAAGTAATACTTATCACATTTAGCAATTTGCTATGTTTTTTAAAGCTTAGTAATTATCAAAAGAGAGACCAAAGTCTAATTCTTTCTGATTCTTGATACAATCATATTTTTTTCAGAATAGATCAAAACTCCAAGGAAGACTAAGAATAATAAATTACTGGTTACTATATTATAGTTAAGATATTTTACAATGATGAAGCTTAATACTCCAAGTAATAATAGGAAGAAAGACATTTTCTTCATTCTATAAGGGATTGGATAATATTTTTGACCTAAAGTATATGAAATAATCATCATGATGACATATGCTCCGAAGGTTGCCCATGCAGAACCAATCATACTATGATAATAAGATAATGCCAAATAGTTTAATGCAATATTAATACCTGCACCAATCCATGAGATTATAGTTCCTACACTTGTTCTATCGGTTACTTTATACCAGGTAGAAAAGTTATAGTATATTCCGAAACAAAGATTGGCTATAACAATAATAGGAATAATGTCTATTGCAATCCAGTATGATTGATTGGGAATGAAAACATTTTTCAGCCAGGAAATATTGGCAATGATTCCTAAGGCTACAGCACATGCAAAAAAAGCAAAGTATTCTGCTACTTTAGCATAGGTTTTCTTAGCATCACCTTTATCCATTTGCTTAAAAAAGAAGGGCTCAATACCCATTCTGTAGGCTGTAACAAATAACGTCATAAGAACTGCCAACTTATAACAGCCGCCATAAGCTCCTGCTTCTTCGTCTGAAATATGGCTCCTTTGAATGGATTTGTCAAAATTTTCGTTCACCATAAATGCAAGGCCAGCCAGCATCAGTGGGAATGAATATGTAAGCATGCGTTTAAATAGGGAAGTAACGAACTGAAATCTTACTTTCAATATAACAGGGAGTAATAATAAAACCCCTAAAGCGCTTCCTGCCAGATTACTGAAGAAAGGGTAATCTACATTTTGGTTTAAGCCTAACCCTTTTGATACATTTTCTGGAATCCAGAAGAATAATGCAGCTGTAAAGACCGCCTGAAATATAGACTGAAAAACTCTTACTGCTGAATATTTGATAGGCTTATTATGAAAACGAAGCCACGCAAATGGAATAACCAGTAAATTATCAAAGAATGCAATTAATGCAAACCATTTGATATATTGTGGGTTATCATGATATCCTAAATAATTGGCAATAGGCTGATTGAAAAAATAGCATAGTGCCAGGAAGAGGGTAGAGGTTGAGAATAAAAACCAGAATGAAGTATTAAAGGTTTTTTTCTCGTTATCATCTTCTGCAGAGAATCGGAAATAGGCTGTTTCAAAACCGAATGAAAGGATGATATTAACAAATGAAATCCATGCATAAAGCTGGGTGAAAATCGCAAAACCTTCATTGGGAATTTTATAGATCAGAAGTGGATTAAGGATGAATAAAATAATTCTAGGCGCTATGGCCCCCACTCCATAAATAATTGTTTGCCCTAATAATTTCTTATACAATTCGAAAAATTTTATGCAAATGTAAATATTTAGAAATTGATTTGTTATGAGTGGTATTAAAATTCATTCATAAACCTTAATTTTGCTTTTCAGAGAGGTTAAAAGTAAGAGGTTATCCGTTAATTATTGTATTTATTTATCGATTTGAACTGAAAGCTCCTCGTTTTTTATCTCTGATTTCTAATCTAATTTCTAAAAAGTAAAATGAAGACCCTAATCAAGAATGTAAACATCGTAAACGAAGGTAAAATCTTTGAAAACGATATCTTAATAGAAAATGACATTATTTCTAAAATAGCTTCCGATATTTCTGAAGATGCAGATCATATTATTGACGGTACCGGAAAATATCTTCTGCCGGGAGTAATTGATGATCAGGTGCATTTTCGTGAGCCGGGCCTTACGCATAAAGGAGATATTGAAACTGAATCCAGATCAGCTATTGCCGGTGGTGTGACGAGCTTTATCGATCAGCCTAATACAGTTCCCAATGCTGTTACTCAGGAATTATTAGCGGATAAATATGAAATCGCTTCTCAGAAAGCATATGCCAATTATGGTTTTATGATGGGAGGAACCAATGATAATCTTGAGGAAGTGTTAAAAACAAACCCGAGAAATGTTCCGGGAATTAAGTTATTCCTTGGATCTTCTACAGGAAATATGTTGGTGGATAACCCGGAAACACTGGAAAATATTTTCAGTAATACAAAAATGCTGATCGCTGTTCATTGTGAGGATGAAGCTACCATCAGAGCCAATACCCAAAAGTATATGGACGAATATGGAGAAGATATTCCGGTGAAGTTCCATCACTTGATCAGAAGTGAGGAAGCCTGCTATAAATCATCTTCAAAAGCGATTGAGCTGGCACAGAAAACAGGAGCAAGACTTCATGTTTTCCACCTTTCTACTGCTAAAGAAATGGAATTATTCAGAAATGATATTCCTTTAAAGGATAAAAAGATTACGGCTGAGGTATGTGTTCACCACCTTACTTTTACGAATGAGGATTATGATACCAAAGGTGGTTTAATCAAGTGGAACCCAGCTGTGAAAACACAAAAGGATAAAGATGCACTTTGGGAAGCATTGTTAGATGACAGAATTGATGTTATTGCAACAGATCACGCACCTCATACCGCAGAAGAAAAAGATAATGTGTATACAAAATGCCCGTCGGGAGCACCATTGGTTCAGCATTCACTGGTTGTGATGCTGGAAAATTATAAAAATGGTAAGATCTCCCTTGAAAAAATTGTTGAGAAAATGAGTCACAATCCTGCAATTCTTTTCAGAGTGGAAAAGAGAGGATTTGTAAAAGAGGGGTATAAAGCAGATCTTGTTTTAGTAGATTTAAATGCAGACTGGACGGTATCCAAAGACAATTTATTATACAAATGCGGATGGAGCCCATTGGAAGGAATGAATTTCCATTCTAAAGTAACCCACACCTTTGTTAATGGACACTTAGTTTATGATAATGGAAAAATTGCTGAGGAGAAGTTTGGGGAGAGACTACTTTTTGAGGTAAATGAGTAGATCAATGTAAAATTCAATAGAAGCGGGCTTTAGCCCGCTTTTTTTATTTCTGATATTCCATTGGCTTTAGCCAAAACTAATGTTGTGTAGTATTTTTATTTCTCGCAGATCGCACAGATTCCACAGATTTTAAACATAATCATCTGCTTCATCCGCATGATCTGCGAGAAATTATTTAACATTCTAAAAAACTCTATTTTTTAGCTTTATTCCCCATAAGGAAAGTAAGTTTTCCACCATTCATAATATCGGAATGTTTTAATGTGAAGTCTTTAATCTCTTTCCTATTTAAAAGAACCTTCTGTACATATACATTCTGTGGACCTTGATTGATGGCTTCAATTTCAAACGTTTTTCCATTTTCTAAATTTAAAATGGCATTATCAATGGCTGGGCTTCCAATAGAATAATCTTCAGAGCCAGGTGCTACAGGATAAAAGCCTAATGAACTTAAAATATACCAGGCACTCATTTGCCCTGTATCGTCATTTCCTCCTAACCCATCAGGGGTTGCTTTATATTGCATTTCAAGAATATGGCGGATCTGTGACTGGGTTTTCCAGGGCTGGCCTGCCCAATTGTAAAGATAAGCGACATGATGTGCCGGTTCATTTCCGTGAACATAGCCACCAATAATTCCTTCCCTGGTAATATCTTCCGTATCTGCAAAAAACTCATCAGGGAGATGCATGGTGAATAATTCATCCAGCTTTGATGCGAATTTCTTTTTTCCGCCCATCATTGTTATCAGTTCATTAGGATTTTGGGGTACAAAAAAGCTGTAGTTCCATGAATTTCCTTCAATGAATCCCTGTCCGTGGGTGCTTAATACATCAAAGTCTTTTTTGAAACTGCCGTCAGCTAATCGTGGACGCATAAATCCAATGGTTTTATCAAAATTATTTTTCCAGTTTTCAGAACGTTTGATGAATTGATTGTAGATTTCTGTTTCACCCAAATGTTTTGCCAGTTGAGCAATAGCCCAATCATCATATGCATATTCCAGGGTGTTGGAAACTGAAGTTCCATTTTTCTCCGCCGGAATATAACCTGAATCAATATATTGTCCGATACCTTCATAGTCTCTTTTGCTGGCAGTTTCCACACAGGCTTTAAGTGCTTCTTTAGGATCACCATTATAATTTCCTTTGATAATGGCATCTGCAACCACACTCACACTGTGATAGCCGCTCATGCACCAGTTATCATTAGCATAATGCGACCAGATGGGCAACATTTTCATGGAAAATTGATTGTAATGAGCCATCATGGACTTTACCATATCATTATTTCGTTTAGGCTGAATGATATTAAAGAACGGATGAAGTGCCCGATACGTGTCCCAAAGAGAAAATGTAGTATAGTTTGTGAAGTTTTCAGCTTTGTGCGTATTCTGATCCAATCCCTTATATTCTCCGTTTACATCCATATAAGTTGTAGGATTGATGAAGGTATGATACATTGCTGTATAAAAATTGGTCTTTTGAGTTTCAGAGCCTTTAATGACAATTTTATTTAACTCGCTGTTCCAGTTTTCCTGTGCCTTTATTTTGATCTGGTCGAAAGATAAACTTCCGGTTTCCTTCTCGAGGTTTTCCAATGCGTTGGCCTGGCTTACCGGAGAGATAGCGAGTTTTATTTCAATAGATTCATTTTCATTCGTATCAAAGTCAAAATACATTTTTAGATTCTTTCCTGCTATTTCGGGAAAGTTTTTTGTTTGATCGAATTTTCTCCAGAATCCTTTGTATACCTGTTTTTCATCATAACTTTTCTGGCCGTAAGATTTAAACGGTTTTGAGAACTTCAGGGCAAAATAAACAGTTCTTGTTCTTGCCCAGCCATTGGTTTGTCTGTAACCTGTGATGGTGTTACCGTTTTCCACACGAGCATAGGTCCAGATATTTTTTCCGTCATAATTATAGATTCCGGCCATCAGATCTAAAATA